>NZ_JBHVBO010000090.1:0-16237 GCF_042668085.1 Isoptericola sp. NPDC057391
GTCCGCGCGAGGCGGACCCGCTCAGCCCTCCAGCGAGGGCACGACGTCCGGGTACTCCTCCAGCCACGCCTCGACGCCGGCGGCCGGGTCGTCCGGGTTCTGGTTGACGACCTGGTCCTCCAGGGCGCCGTACTGCTCGTCGTCCAGCTTGATCTTGCTGATCCAGTCGGCGACCTCGGGGTTCTCCTCCGCGAAGCCCTCGGCGCCCAGGAAGTGCAGCCCCTCGGTCTCGCCGAGCGCGCCCTTGGGGTCCTCCAGGTCCTTCACCGGGAAGGCGGAGTTGGCCCAGAATGGACGCCAGAGCGTCACAAGGATGTCCTCCTTGTTGTCCGTGGCCTTCTTCAGCTCGGTGAGCATCGCCTGCGTGGACGACTCCTTGAGGGTGTAGCCGGCCTCGTCGAGCCCGTACTCGGGGATGACCGAGTTCTTCGTGATGTCGGTGAGGCCCGCGCCGGGCTCGATGCCGATGATCTCGCCGTTGAACTTGTCGGTGTTGGCGGCGAGCTCGTCGATCGAGTCGATGTCGGTGTACTCCGGCACCGCGAAGGTCAGCTTCGCGTTGTCGTAGTAGGTGGCCAGGTCCTCGATGTCGCCCTCGTACTGCTTCATGTAGGAGGCGTGCGTCACCTCGGGCCAGGCGGACGGGTAGATGTCCACGTCGCCGTCGGCGAGCGCGGTGTAGAGGACGCCCGCGTCGCTGATCTCCTTGTGCTCGACGGTGTACCCCGCCTCCTGCAGCTTGGCGTCCAGCAGGTAGGCGGTGCTCAGGCCGTCGGTCCACGAGGGGATGTAGCCGAGGGTGATCGTCTTGTCGTCACCGCCGCTGCTGCCGCCGCCGTCCTCGCTGCCGCAGGCGGCCAGCGTCAGGCCGAGCGCCACGACGGAGGTGAGCGCGACGCCGCGGCGGAGATGCTTGCGATGGGTGTTCATCTGAAGAGTTCCTTTCGTCGTCGGGGACGCGAGGATCCCCGAGGTCTGGCTGTCGGTCAGACGCCTGCGCCGACGGCGGGCTTCGCCGCGGTCCTGCGGCTCGTGAGCTTCGTCAGGAGCGCCCTGCCGGTCGGTTGCCCGATCGCGCCGGTCAGGCGGTCCAGGTAGATGGCCAGGATCACGACGGACAGCCCGGCCTCGAACCCGAGCGCCACGTCGATGCGGGAGATCGAGGTGACGACCTCCTGGCCGAGGCCACCCGCGCCGACGAGCCCGGCGACGACGGCCATGGACAGCGAGAGCATGATCACCTGGTTGACGCCGGCCATGATCGTCGGCAGGCCCAGCGGCAGCTGGATGCCGCTGAGGATCTGGCGCGACGTGCCGCCGAAGGCCTCGCCGGCCTCGACGGTCTCTCTGTCGACCTGCCGGATGCCGAGCTCGGTGAGCCGCACCCCCGGCGGGAGCGCGAAGATGATCGTGGCGCAGACACCGGGGGCGACCCCGATCCCGAAGAAGATGACCACCGGCACCAGGTAGACGAACGCGGGCATGGTCTGCATGAAGTCGAGCACCGGTCGCACCACGGCGCTCACGGTGTCGTTCTGCGCCGCCAGGATGCCCACGGGCACGGCGATGACCAGGGCGATCAGCGTGGCGACGAGCACCAGGCTGAGCGTCTCCATCGCCGGTTCCCACATGTCCATGCTGATGATGAGCAGCGTGCCGACGATCGTGAACAGCGCGAACGTCCAGGACCGCACGAGCAGGGCCAGCACGGTGAAGATCACGGCCATGACCAGCGGCGGCGGGCCCAGCAGGATGCTCGAGATCAGGTCGACGAGGAACGTCAGCGCGGCGCTGATGCCGTCGAGCAGGCCCTCGAGGTTGTCGGTGATCCAGTCGACGGCGTCCGCGACGGCGTCACCGATGTGGAGGTCCGGCAGCGGGTTGCCGTCGGCGGCGGCGCGAAGCGTGGGGGACATCAGAGAGCTCCTGCCGTGTCGGGGGCGGACTGGCCGTCGACGGGCCGTTGACCCGTGCCGTCGTCCCGGCTGTCGCCCGGGACGCCGTCGACGCTGTCGGGCACGGAGAGCGCGCTGAGCAGGGTCACCCGCGGGATGACGCCCTGCAGCCGGCCCTGCTCGTCGACGACGGCCAGCGGTGCACGGCTGGCCGCGGCGTCGCCGAGCATCTCGATGAGCGGGGTGTCGGGGGTCACGCGGATGGCGCCCTCGTCGCTCAGCGGGAGCCTGTCGGCGCCCTGCTTGACGGCGTTCGCGACGTCGTCCTCCCAGACCACGCCCTCGAGCCGGCGGTTGCGGCCCGTCACGAGCAGCGCGGGGACCTGGTGCTCGCGGAGCAGCTTGTGCGCGGCCTTGGGGCCGGACTCGACGCCGATGACGGCGGCGGGGCGCTCCATCACCGCGGACGCGGTGAGCACGCGGCTGCGGTCGACGTCCGCGACGAACTGCGCCACGTAGTCGTTGGCGGGCTCGTTGAGGATCTGCTCGGCCGTGCCGACCTGCACGATGCGGCCGTCGCGCATCATGGCGATGCGGTCGCCGAGGCGCATGGCCTCGTTGAGGTCGTGGGTGATGAACAGGATGGTCTTGCCGAGCTCGGACTGGAGCTCCAGCAGCTGGTCCTGCATCTCCTTGCGGATCAGCGGGTCCAGGGCGCTGAACGCCTCGTCCATGAGGAGGACGTCGGTGCCCGCGGCGAGCGCCCGGGCGAGGCCCACGCGCTGGCGCATGCCGCCCGACAGCTCGGAGGGCAGCGAGCCGCCCCAGCCGCCGAGCCCGACCATGCCGAGCGCCTCCTCGGCGCGCTGCTCGCGCTCGGCCTTGCTCACGCCGCGCAGCTGCAGCGGGTAGGCGGCGTTCTCGCCGACGGTGCGGTGCGGCAGCAGCGCGAAGTGCTGGAACACCATGCTCACCTTGGTGCGGCGGACCTCGCGGAGGCCGGCCTTCGACAGGTGGGTGACGTCCTGCCCGTCGATGCTGATCGACCCGGCGGTGGGCTCGAGGAGCCCGTTCACGGTGCGGATCAGGGTGGACTTGCCGGAGCCCGACAGTCCCATGACGACGAAGATCTCGCCGGGCGCGACGTCGAACGTGGCGTCGATGACCGCGGCGGTGAGGCCTTCCTTGCGCAGCCTGGCGCGATCCGCGCCCTCTTCCAACATGCGGACGCCGCGCTGCGGGCGCCGTCCGAAGATCTTCGTCAAACCATGTGCCTGGATGGCTGACACAACTCTCCCGGGGTCGGGGACAAGGGCTGCCCGGTGCGACGGCGACGCTCGTCGACCGGGCGTGGGCGGCGTCGGCACGGGATCACACCGACACGACGCGGCCACACACTGTTCACGACGTTAGGCCATCTCCGGCACCGTCCTGTACCTGCCCCTGGCGAAAGGGTCGTGATCTTTATCATGATGTGACCAACGGGGCACGTGGGGCACGGATCCGTCGCGCTGCCACCCGGATCTGTCCAGCGCCCCGGGCATCCACCTGGAGCCGGTCGCTACGGTGACCTGGTGCCCTCGCTCCTCGGACCGCTCCGGCGTGACCGCGACCGCCTCCATCTCGCGCTGATGCTCGCCCTGACGTTCTCGACCGGGATCGCCGACGCCGTCGGCTATCTCGGCCTCGACCGCGTCTTCACGGGCAACATGACGGGCAACGTCGTCATCCTGGGCATGGCGCTCGCGGGAGGCGACGACCTGCCCGTCGTCGGCCCGCTGCTCGCGCTGGGCACCTTCATGGCCGGTGCGGTGCTCGCCGGCGTGGTGCTGCGCCCCGCGCAGGTGGGGTGGACGGCCCGCACCACCGGGATGTTCGCCACCGTCGGGGCGCTGCTCGCCGCGATCACGGTGCTGCTCGCCGTGTCGGGCGAGGGGATGTCCCACGCCGTGCAGCTCGTCGTGACCGGGTTGCTTGCCCTCGCGATGGGCACGCAGGCGGCGACGGCGCGTCATCTGTCGGTCAAGGACGTCACGACGGTCGTCGTCACGTCGACCATCACCGGGCTGGCCGCCGACTCCCGCCTCGCCGGCGGTCACGGCACGAACTCCGGGCGGCGCATCGCCGCGATCGCCCTCATCTGCGCCGGTGCCGCCGCCGGTGCCCTGCTGCTGCAGGCCCACCTGGCGTGGGGCGTGGGCGTGAGCGCGGTGCTCACGCTCCTCGTCGCCGCCCTCGGACACACCACGGAGGATCCTCGATGACGTTCGTCCCCCCGACCCCCCACCCCACGCGCCCCGACCTGCGCGGCACGTTCGGGATGGCCGCCTCCACGCACTGGCTGGCGAGCGCGAGCGCCCAGTCGGTGCTGGAGCGCGGCGGCACGGCGTTCGACGCCGCCGTCGCGGGGGCGTTCGTGCTGCACGTCGTGGAGCCGCACCTCAACGGACCCGGCGGGGACATGACGGCGATCCTCGCGACAGCGTCCGAGCCCGATCGCCCCCGCGTGCTGATGGGGCAGGGCCCGGCGCCGGCCGGGGCGACGATCGCGCACTACCGCGACGCCGAGGGGTTGGAGCTCGTGCCCGGCTCGGGCGCGCTGGCGGCCGCCGTGCCGGGCGCCGTCGACGCGTGGCTCCTGCTGCTGCGCGACCACGGCACGTGGACCGTGGCCGACGCCCTCGCCCCCGCCATCGGGTACGCGCGCGACGGCCACCCGGTGCTGGCCGCCGTGTGCCGCACGATCGAGGGGGTCGCGGAGCTGTTCCGCGAGCACTGGCCCACGTCGGCCGAGCGCTGGCTGCCGGGCGGTCGGGCGCCGCGGCCGGGCGAGCTCGTCACGAACCACGAGCTGGCGGCCGTGCTCGAGCGCCTCGTGGCCGCCGAGGCCGAGGCCGCCGCCGGCGGCGCCGACCGGGCCGGCGCGGTCGACGCCGCCAGGGCCGCCTGGCGCGCCACCGTGGGCGAGGCCGTCGAGGAGTTCGTGCGCACGCCGCACCGGCACGCCGACGGCCGCGACCACGCGGGGGTGCTCACGGCGGCGGACGTCGCGGGGTTCGAGGCGTCGTTCGAGGACGCGGTGACGGTCGAGTTCCGCGGGCACACGGTGGCCAAGACCGCGGCCTGGGGGCAGGGGCCCGCGCTGCTGGAGGCGCTGCGCATCCTCGACGGGTTCGACGACGCGCGGCTCGACCCGTCGACCGAGCTCGGTGCGCACACCGTGCTCGAGGCGCTGAAGCTCGCGCTGGCCGACCGCGACACGTGGTTCGGCGACGCGGGGTCCGGTGACGAGTCCGGCGCACCCGGCCACGGCGACGAGGTGCCGCTCGACGTCCTGCTCTCCGCGGAGTACGCGGCCGCCCGCCGCGCGCTGATCGGCGACCGCGCGTCCCACGACGTCCGCCCGGGCGCCGTGCCGGGGCGGCCGACGCCGCCGGCCCCGTCCCTGCGCACGTCCTACGCCACCGACGTCCCCGCCGCGGCCCTGCCCGGGGCCCCGGCCGGCGGCCCGGCAGCCGGCGTCGGCGAGCCGACCGTCGTCGTCGGGGCGACCGCGCCCCTCAACGGCGACGGCCTCGAGACCGACGCGACGGGCGCGACCCGCGGCGACACCTGCCACCTGGACGTCGTGGACCGCTGGGGCAACATGATCAGCGCGACGCCGTCGGGCGGCTGGCTGCAGTCCTCCCCCTCGGTGCCGGGCCTCGGCTTCGCCCTGGGCACCCGGCTGCAGATGACGTGGCTGGACGAGTCCTCGCCGTCGGCGCTGGTGCCGGGCCGCCGGCCGCGCACCACGCTCACCCCGACCCTCGTGCTGCGCGACGGCGAACCCGTGCTCGCGTGCGGGTCGCCGGGCGGCGACCAGCAGGACCAGTGGCAGCTCGCGTTCCTGCTGCGCGTGCTCGTGGGCGGGTACACGCCCCAGGAGGCGATCGACGCCCCCGCCCTGCACACGACGTCCGCGCCGGGCTCGTTCTGGCCCCGCACCTGGACGCCCGGCGGCGCCGTCGTCGAGGACCGGCTGGGCGCCGCCGTCCTCGCCGGGCTGGCCGAGCGCGGCCACGTGCTCACGCTCGCCGGCGACTGGGCGCTCGGGCGGCTCAGCGCCGTCACACGCGACCCCGCCACCGGTGTGCTCGGCGCCGCGGCGAACCCTCGCGGCGCCCAGGGGTACGCGGCCGGCCGCTGAGGAACGCGCCCGCCGGGGGGCGGGCGGGCCCGCGACGCACCGCCCACCGCCCTTCCCAGGCCACATCCGAGCGCGCCATGATATGACGCATGTCACACTCGGCGGCCCCGACGGACGAACGCCTCAGCCGGCACGAGTTCCTCACGCTCCTCCACGAGCGGCTGAGGCCACGCACCTACCTGGAGGTCGGGGTCTCCACCGGCAGGAGCCTCGCCCTGTCGTCCGTGCCGCGCGTCGGGGTCGATCCGGCGTACCGGATCGAGACGGAGCTCGAGGGCGACGTCACGCTCGCCCGGACGACCTCGGACGAGTACTTCGCGACGACCGACCCGAAGGACCGGCTCGGCGGCCCCGTCGAGCTGGCGTTCATCGACGGCATGCACGTGTTCGAGTACGCGCTGCGCGACTTCGTCAACGTCGAGAAGCACTGCCGGTGGTCCAGCGTCGTCGTGTTCGACGACATGCTGCCGCGGAACGTCGACGAGGCGGCCAGGGACAGGCACACGCTCGCGTGGACCGGGGACGTGTTCTGGGTCGCCGAGGTGCTGCGCCGGTACCGACCGGACCTCACCGTCCTGCCGGTGGACACCGTGCCGACCGGCGTGGTCGTCGTCCTCGGGGCCGACCCGTCCAGCACCGTGCTCCAGGACCACTACCAGGAGATCCTCGACCAGTACGTGCACGACGACCCGCAGCCCGTCCCCGACGCCATCCTGCGCAGGCAGGACGCGTGGGACGCCCGCACCCTGATCCGCCGACCCGTCTGGGGCCTCCTGCACCGCGGCGACCGCCCCTGGCGCCGGCGCGAGCGCGGCCTCGCGGAGATCCAGGAGGCGCTGCACCAGCCCGACGACTACCGGCGCCGGCGGCGGGCGGCGCGCGAGAAGGCCCAGCACGTGGTGCGGAACGTCCGGGCCGGCCGGGTACGGCCGGGCACCACCCCCGTAGCCCCGGCCGAGACGCCCGCGGACACCGCGCAGTCCCTGCTCGCGGCGACGACGCAGGCAGGCCTCGAGGCGCCGCGGCGGATCGCGCTCCTCGCGCGAGGTCGCAGGCCCGCGCTCGCCCGGGAGATCCGGGCGCTGCGCCCGGGGATCAAGGTCGTCCAGGTCGACGCCAGGGCCCGGGCCGCGGACGTCCGGCTGGCGCTGGCGAGCGCCGGGAGGCTCGACGCGGTCGTCGACCTGACCCCGGACCGCGACGGCCGCGCGGCGCGGGCCCGCGAGCTGCTGCCGCACGTCCGCAAGGGCGGCGTGCTCGTGCTCCCCGACGCCGCGGGGGGCGACGGCGTGGACGTGCGGACGATCCCCACGCTCGCGCGGGTCGGGGTGCACGGCACGCACCTGTGGCTGCGGGCCTGCCACAACGCCGCCGAGGTCGAGTCGTTCTTCGCCGAGCGCGGCTTCGAGGTCCTGTTCCCGGAGGACTACCCGATCGCCGAGCAGGCGCAGCTGTTCCGTTTCGCCCGCGACGTGGCGGGCTTCGGCGGCAGCGCGATGTTCAACGTCGCCTTCGCGACGGAGCCCGCGCGGGTGTGCCTGATCTCCGCCGAGACCTACTCGCCGCAGAACGAGGCGATGATCGCCGCCGCCAACGGCCACCGGCTCACCATGGTGTGGTGCCACGCGGACGTCCCGCATGGGTCGGGCACCGGGGTCGACAGCCGGATGCACACCCCGTTCACCTTCGACTTCGATCGCGAGGGCGCGTTCCTGAAGCGCGTGCTCGACGAGCCGCTGCCCGCCTGACGCCGGGCCCGGCCCCGTCGGACCGCCGACGGACCCGGACCCGGCAGGGTGGTCAGCCCAGCGTCACGGCGTCGAGCGCGTCGACCATGCCGTCGCCGAAGAACGAGTTCTCCTGCGGCGTCCCGACGCACGTCGGCCCCACGGGCGTGGTGCCGCACGGGCGGTCGTCGGCCTGGTCGCGCACGGCCTGCTCGAGCTGTGCGGGCGACCAGTCCGGGTGCGTCGACGTCATGAGCGCGAGCACGCCCGCGACGTGCGGCGACGCCATGGACGTGCCGCTCTTGGTGTCCCACGTGCCGTTCAGCTCGGTCGAGACGATGGCGCTGCCCGGCGCCGCGACGTCGATCTTGCCGAGGCCACGGTTGGAGAACGAGCTCAGCGCCCCGGTGCTCGTCACCGACGAGACCGTCACCACGCCGTCGGCCTCCGCGGGGATGTCCTCGCAGCCCGAGTTGATGGTGCGGTCCACGGCGGTGGAGTCGTTGGGGCTCGCCGTGTCGCGCGTGTTGGTCGCCAGGTCCGTGGACGCGTTGCCGGCCGCCGCGGCGTGCACGGCGCCCCGGTGGGTGGAGAAGTCGATCGCGCGCCGCACGGCCTCCTTCACCGCGGCCTGGTCGGGCTGGTCCTCGCACCAGTACATGAACGGGTCGATGTAGTACGAGTTGTTGGTGACGTCCATGCCGTGCAGGCCCGCCCAGACGAAGCCGCAGACGGCGTACTCGGGGTAGATGAAGCCGTCGTCGTTGACGACCTTCACCGACGCCATCTTCACGCCCGGCGCGACGCCGACGATGCCCAGCCCGTTGTCGGCGGCCGCGATCGTCCCGGCCACGTGGGTGCCGTGGTCGGACGTCGTGGGCAGCCAGCCGGTGGCCGACGTGTCGGGGCGCCCCGCCGCGGTGCAGTTCACGGAGGCGGCCGTGTCGACCTGCGTGGCGAGGTCGGGGTGCGTGACGTCGATGCCGGAGTCGAGGACGCCGACCAGGACGTCGGGCGAGCCGGGGTCGATCTCGATCGCCTGGTCGGCCTTGATCATCGCCATGTCCCACTGCGTGGCCTCGCCCGGGTCCGGGACGGCCGTCGCGCCGGCGCCGTCCGCGGTGGCCGCGCCGGGCTTCTTGGTGACCTTCGACGTCCAGGGGCCGCCCCGGGCCCCGGGGACGTCGGCGGCCGCGGCGGGCGTGCCCTCGCTCACCGGGACGGTGCGGGTGACGCCGACGGACTCGACGGCGTGCCCGCGCGCGAGGCGCACGACGTCGGCGCGGAAGTCCGCGCGCGCCGCGTGCGCCACCACGACGCCGATCTCCGGCCACGACTGGACGACGACGCCGCCCGCGGCCTCGACGGCCCGCTCCGCGAGACGCGTCTGGCCGGGGTTGGCGTGCTTGGCGTTGACGACGTAGGAGAACGTCTGGCCGTCGGGGGTGGCGACCGGGACCGGGGTGGACGGCGGCTCGGCCGCGGTGCCGCCGGCGACGGCGGCGCTGCCGGCGCCCGCGACCAGAAGGGCCGTGGCGGCCCCGACGGCGACCAGACGCGCGCGATGGGTGGTGCGCAGACTCATGGTGTCCCCTTCGTGAGTGCGACCGCGTCGTTGCGGCCGTCAGGGGCGACAGTAGGACGGCCGACGGGAAAATGTGCGCCGAAGCCGCCTCGACGCAGGACGGCGGCCCGTCGGCGTCAGGTCCCGCGGCCCGAGCGGAGCGCGGCGCGGACGCCGTCGGCGACCTCGGGGGCGAGCGTGCGTGCGAACGTCGCGGTGAGGTGCCCGTGGTCGAAGTAGGCGACCACGCCGCCGATCACGGGGTGGCAGGCCTCCTCGTCGCAAATGAGGTCGGTGACCTCCCGCACCGTCACCAGCCCGGAGTCGTCCGCGTGCCCCGCCGCGGCGAGGGGGTCCGGCTCGAGCGCCTGCGACGGCGGCGCCCCGCAGTCGTCCCAGGACACGGGGCCGGTGGCGAGGCAGTCGGGCACGCTGTCCGGCATCGCGGGGGTGTCCCGCAGCACGAGCACCGGGATGCCGGCGTCGGTGAACGTGGCCAGCGTGTCGGCGTACGCGGCCTGGGCGGCGTCCGCCTGCTCGCCCTCCGGGACCTCCGCCAGGAGCTGGTTGGTGCGCGCCGACACGACCACCAGGTCGTAGCCGCCCGAGACGA
The DNA here is from genome assembly GCF_042668085.1 of Isoptericola sp. NPDC057391. Lineage (NCBI taxonomy): Bacteria > Bacillati > Actinomycetota > Actinomycetes > Micrococcales > Promicromonosporaceae > Isoptericola > Isoptericola sp. NPDC057391. The sequence goes on from NZ_JBHVBO010000090.1 coordinate 9,989, forward strand.
CGGAGCCCACCGCCCACCGCGTCGTGTCGAGGCAGCCCTGCGCGTCGTCGGCGGCGTCGTACTCCAGGAGCCGCTCGACCGGGTAGCACGACGACTGCAGGTACGTGTCGACCTGCCAGTCCCCCGCGTCCTCCCCCGCCTCCAGCGCGGGCGCCCAGTGGCCCGCGTGCGAGTTGCCGAGCAGCGCGACCCGCACCGGGGCGTCGTCGGAGCCGTACGTGCAGCTGTTCCGGGTGGTGAACGGCGGGTCGTTCCAGCAGTCGTCCGCGTACACGGCCGGCTTGTCCTGCGCGGCCGCCTCCGGCGGCGTGAGCAGGCCGCGGACGTCGCAGGACGGGTCGCGGGCCGCTCCGGCCCCCGCGCACGCTCCGGCGTCGGCGACCCGGGCCGGGGCGGACGCGACGGCCTCGCGCGCACGCTGGTCGGAGGCCGACGCCGCCGAGACCCCCCAGACCGCCGTGACTCCGACGCACACCGCGAGCAGCCCGAACGTCGCCGCGCGCCTGCGCACCAGCACCGGCCGGCGGCGCAGCGGGTCCTCGACCCACCGCTTGGTCACGGCGGCCAGCACGAGCGACGCCACGACGACGGCCACCAGCTCGACGCCGTCCAGCGCGCGGCCGAGCGCGTAGGGCACGACGACGATCAGCGGCCAGTGCCACAGGTACACGCTGTACGACACGTCGCCCAGCCACTGCACGGGCCGCAGCGCGAGCAGGCCGCCGGGCCCGCCGCGCGCACCGTCGGCGGCCGCCGCGATCACCAGGGCGGTCCCCACCGTCGGCAGGGCGGCCGCGACGCCGGGGAACGGCGTGGACCCGTCGAAGAGGACCACCGCGGCCACGACGGCGGCCAGGCCCGTCCAGGCCGCCGCCGCCCGGGCCGGCGCCGACAGCCGCCACGGGCGGACCGTCACCGCCGCCGCGACGAGACCGCCCAGCGCGAGCTCCCACAGCCGCGTCGTCGTGACGAAGTACGCCGAGGACGGGTTCGTCGCCGTCAGGTGCACCGACCACGCGAGCGACACGACGACGACCAGCCCCACCACCGCCGTCGGGAGCCACGTCGCGAGGCCTGCCGGGATCCGTGCCGGACGCCCTGCCGCGAGAGAGGTGCCGCGCCGGCGCAGGCGCACCGCGAGCCAGGCCGTCAGCCCGATCAGCACCGGCCACAGCACGTAGAACTGCTCCTCGACCGACAGCGACCAGTAGTGCTGCACCGGCGACGCCAGCTCCTCGGCCGCCAGGTAGTCCGTCGCCGAGCGCGCCAGCGCCCAGTTCTCCACGTACAGCGCCGCGGCCGCGACCTCCCGCGCCACGCGGGCGTGCACCGTGGACGGCAGCCACAGCAGGGTCGCCGCCATGGTCGCCACCAGGACCACCGTCGCCGCGGGGATGAGGCGGCGCACCCGCCGCGCCCAGAACTCCAGCAGGTCGCCCGGCCCGCGCACCGGCCGGCGCAGCAGGTGCGACGTGATGAGGAAGCCGGAGATGACGAAGAAGACGTCCACGCCCACGTAGCCGCCCGTCACCGTGCCCGGCAGCAGGTGGTAGACCAGCACCGCGCTCACCGCCAGCGCGCGCAGCCCCTGCACGTCGGTGCGGACCTCGGTGGGGGCGGACGTCGAGGCGGAGACGCGCTCGGGCGCCCCGGCGGGTGCGGACAACGGCGAGCTCCTCACGGTCGCGGCCGGACCGACGGATGCTACCCGACCACCTATGGCGACGCGGGCGCGGCGCCCTTCCCCCGCGTTGCCGAGGTCGCCATGATGTGTGGCATGTCACGGAAGGCACGCACCGCGCAGACCCGGCTGAGCAGGCACGAGCTCCTCGCAGCGCTGCACGAACGCCTGCGACCGCGCACGTATCTCGAGGTCGGGGTGTCCACGGGCTCGAGCCTCCGGCTCTCGTCGGTGCCGAGCATCGGCATCGACCCCGCCTTCACGATCAGGTCGGAGATCTCCGGGAAGGTGCACCTCGCCCGCACCACCTCCGACGAGTACTTCGCGACGACCGACCCGAAGGAGTGGCTCGGGGGCCCCGTCGACCTCGCCTTCATCGACGGCATGCACCTCTTCGAGTACGCACTGCGTGACTTCATCAACGTCGAGAAGCACTGCCGGTGGTCCAGCGTCGTCGTGTTCGACGACATGCTGCCGCGGAACGTCGACGAGGCGGCCCGCGACAGGCACACGGGCGCCTGGGCCGGGGACGTGTTCTGGCTTATCGAGGTGCTGCGCCGGTACCGACCGGACCTCACCGTGCTGCCGGTGGACACCGTGCCGACCGGCGTGGTCGTCGTCCTCGGGGCCGACCCGTCCAGCACCGTGCTCCAGGACCACTACCAGGAGATCCTCGACCAGTACGTGCACGACGACCCGCAGCCCGTCCCCGACGCCATCCTGCGCAGGCAGGACGCGTGGGACGCCCGCACCCTGATCCGCCGACCCGTCTGGGGCCTCCTGCACCGCGGCGACCGCCCCTGGCGCCGGCGCGAGCGCGGCCTCGCGGAGATCCAGGAGGCGCTGCACCAGCCCGACGACTACCGCCGCCGCCGGCGGGCGGCGCGCGAGAAGGCCCAGCAGGTCAGGGACCGCGCGCTGCGCGCCGCCCGCCGGACGGGCCGCCTGGAGGGCCGCCGCGCGGGCTGACGCCCTCGGCGCCGGTGCTGGACGGCGCGGTCAGGACAGGCTCGCGGTCACGGCCTTGGAGAGGTACGGCTCGAGCGTGCGGGAGAACGTCGCGGTGAGGTGCGACGCGTCGAAGTACGTCACCACGCCACCGATCACCGCGGGGCACGTCTCCTCGGTGCAGGCGTAGCCGGACAGGTCGAGCGTCGACAGGGCCGGGTCGTCAAGCTTCTCGGCCGCGTCGTACAGCGGGTCGGGCTCGAGCCAGTCCGACCGGGCGCCGCCGCAGTCGGCGGGCGAGTCCGCGGCCGCCAGGCAGTCGGGCACCGACGGGATCGTGTGCTTCGGGTACGGCATGTCGCGCACGACGAGCGCGGGCGTGCCCGTGGCCGTGAGGTCCTCGAGGTAGCGCGCGTACCCGTCGGCGATCGCCTCGTCGCTCTCGTCCGCCGGCACCCCGGCGGCCGCGAACGGCGTCAGCTGCGACGTCACCACCAGGTCGAAGTCACCCTTCCCGACCTCGTCGAGGACGCGCTGGCCCCACGCGTGGCACCCCTCGGAGTCCTGGGGCGTCTCGAACTGCCACGTGATGTCCGACGTCGGGCACTGCGACGCGACCACCGTCGTGAGGGACCAGCCCTTCTCCGTCGCCAGTTCCTGCAGCGGAGGGAGCAGGTTGCCGGCGTGCGAGTTGCCGACGAGGGCGATGCGGGTCTCGGCCCCCTCGTCGCCGTAGTGGCACGTCGTGGTGCCCTCGAACGGCGGCGACTCCCAGCAGCCGTCCTCGTAGGCGCTCGGCTTGTCGTCGGCGGCCTCGGCCGGGGACAGCAGGAGGTCGCCGTCCGTGGCGCAGTCGGCGCCCGGCGCCATGGCGCCGGCTCCGACGCACGGCCCCTGCGCGGCCGCGGCGGCCTGCGCGATGTTCGCCTCGGCGGCACGGTCGAGGGCGTACGCGCCCCCGACGGACAGCCCGCCGATGACGACCGACGCCGCCAGCGCCGTCGTGATCGCGCGGCCGGACCCGCCGCGCCCCCGGCGGAAGCGGTCCTCGACGAACGGCTTGGTGAGACCGGCGAGCACCAGCGCGGCGACGAGGATGCCGACCCGCTCCAGCAGCCCCGGCTGGTGCCCCAGCGCGAAGGGGACGAGCACCACGAGCGGCCAGTGCCACAGGTACACCGAGTACGAGACGTCGCCGAGCCACTGCACGGGCGCGGTGTCACCGATCGTGCGCGGCGACCACCGGGAGCGCTCGCAGCTCGCCACGATCACCAGGGCGCAGCCCAGCACGGGGAGCGCGGCCGTGTACCCGGGGAACGGGAGCGCGCCGTCGTAGGCCACGGCGGCGACGACGATCATCGCGATCCCGGCCCAGGCGAGGGGGGTGCGCCAGCGGGCCGCGACCTGGAGGCCGAGCGTCGCGATGAGCGCGCCGGCGCCGAGCTCCCAGATCCGGGTGGGGGTGATGAAGTACGCGCTCGCCGGGCGCAGGGCCGTCGCGACGACCGACCACGCCAGGGACGCGGCCACGATCACAGCGATCGCCACCGAGGCGCGCCGGGCGAGGTCGCCGCCACGCCGGGCGACGAACCACGCGACGCCGACGAGCACGAGCGGCCACAGGAGGTAGAACTGCTCCTCCACGGACAGCGACCAGTAGTGCTGGACCGGGGACGCCGCGGCCTCCGCCCCGAGGTAGTCCACGGACGACGCCGCCAGGGACCAGTTCTCGACGTAGAGCGCGGCCGCGCCGACCTCCTTCAGCGTGTCCGCCCACGTGGTGCTCGGCGCCACGACGAACGTGGCCGCCACGGTCACCAGGAGCACGAGGAACGACGCCGGCAGGAGCCGGCGGACCCGCCGCGCCCAGAAGTCCGCGAGGTCGCGGCCGCGGCGCGGCGGGCGCCGCAGGAGGTGCGAGGTGATGAGGAAGCCCGAGATGACGAAGAAGACGTCCACGCCGACGAAGCCGCCCGTCAGCCTGCCCGGCCACAGGTGGTACAGCACGACGATGCCGACGGCGATCGCGCGGAGCGCCTGGATGTCCTTGCGGGTCCCGCCTGCGCGGGGCGCGGCGCTCGAGGCACTCCGCTCCTGCGTCTGAGCAGTTTCCAGCACACCAGGCCTTCCGTCGGTCGTCGGCCCCGCCGCGGAGCCCGGGCCATCCTAGGCCCCGTCGTGCCGAGGGGTGAACGTGGGGCCCGGCGCCGGGACGCCCGAGGGCCGGGACCGCGTCGCGGTCCCGGCCCTCGTCCCGGCGCCCCGTCGGGCCGTGTCAGCGGAGCCCGTGATGCTCCCACGTCGGCCGCTCGGGGGCGTCCCGGTCGACGGGTCCGGCGCCCGTCGTGGCCTCCGGCGCCGCGGAGCGCAGCGCCCTGGCCGTCCACGGACCGGCGATGTGGTCGGTAGTCAGCGCGGTCCACGTGCCGCCCGAGACGACGAAGCTCAGCTGCACCTCCGCGCCCTCGGTCCCCGTGTACCAGGCGACGCCGAGCTGGTCGAGGTCGGTCCCCGCCTCGTCCGCGCGGTACCCGATGGTGCCCGCGCTGCCGAGCACCGAGCGCGCCATGGCGAGGGTCACCGGCTGGCCGTTCGCGAGCCGGTCCCGCAGCTGCGTGAACTCCGCCTCGGTCGCCACGTCGTCGGTGGCCACCGCGGGCTCCTCCCAGGCCGCCCACCGGCCGACGGTCTTCCACGTGCCCGCCGAGGTCTTCGCGAAGTCCACGTTCAGGAAGCCGTCCGGCGACGGGGTCGGCCACAGGAGCCAGACAAGGTCCGACGACGACCCGGGCGCGTCGAAGTAGTACGCGATCGTCCCGGCGGTGCCGAAGGTGCGCCGCACGTGATCGATGGAGTTCCCGATCGCGACCCTGTCGAACTCGGCCCGGGTCGCCTTGTCCGCCGTCCGCTTCGCGTCCTCGCCCCAGAAGGCGACGCGCGTGTCGACCTTCCACGTACCCGAGCTGTTCTTGACGAAGTACACCTGGACCCAGCCGTCGGTGGACTCGGTGGGCCATTCCAGGACCACAGCGTCGTGCTCGGTGCCGGGTGCCTCGTAGGTCTCGACCACGGTGCCGGCGGTGCCGAAGGTCTGGCGCGTGTACGTGATGCTGTTGCCCTGCTTGACCTTGCCGAACTCCGCGCTCGTGGCCTTGTCGGCCGTGCGCTTTGCCGAGTTGCCCCAGCTCGCGTACTTGGCCACGAGGTACCAGGTGCCGGACGTGCGGCGGAGGAACTCGACCTCCACCGTCCCGTCCTTGTAGTACGTCGGGAACCGGACCTTCACGTAGTCGTTCCTCGTCCCCGCCACGTCGATCCGGTCGACGACCGTGCCGTTCGTGCCGAAGGTGGACCGCACGTACTGGATCGAGTTCCCGTACGCCACCTTGGCGAACTCCCTCGACGTGACCACGTTCGACGGGACGGCCGCCGTCGCGGTCACCGGGACGGCGAGCCCCACGGCGATCACCGCGGCGACGGCGGTGCTGAGAATGCGCTTCATCGAGCCCTCTTCCTCTTCGAGTTCAGCGCTCATCATGAGGGAGACAGGTGCCCGAGGACAGGGTGAAGTTTGCCGGGTTTGCCGAGACACGACGACGCCGGGGACCGCGGCGCGGTCC
>NZ_JBHVBO010000091.1:0-15913 GCF_042668085.1 Isoptericola sp. NPDC057391
CCCGGTGGGGTGCCCGCCCTTCTGGGCTCAGGGAGCCGTGTCTCAGGGAGCTCTGTCGGTCGCGGCTCAGGCGCTGCGGCGCAGCTTGCCGGCGCGCAGCAGCTCGAGCCGCTCGTCGAGGAGCTCCTCCAGCTCGGAGACGGTGCGGCGCTCGAGCAGCATGTCCCAGTGGGTGCGCTGCGGCTTGGTGGCCTTCGGCTCCGGCTTCTCGGCGTCGCGCAGGAGCGCCTCCTCGCCGCACCGGCACTCCCACACCGGCGGCACCTCGGCCTCGGTGGAGAAGGGCAGGATGATGGTGTGGCCGTTGGGGCAGTCGTAGTGCGCCTGGAACCGGGGGGCGAAGTCCACGCCCTCGTCGGACTCCATGCTCTTGCTGCCGATGCTCATGCCGCGCAGGGACCGGTCGGGCATGTCGTCCTCCTGGAGGTCGGTGGGAAGGGGCCTAGGGTTCCAACGCGGCCTCGCCGGGGGATGTTCCGGCGGTCCGTGAAGGTCCCGTGAAGCACGGTCCACACCGGTGCCGGCGACCGGGAGAACGGTGGGGCACGATGGCGGTGGACGTGACGGTTGCACCCAGGCTGGCCAGTCGGCGCGCCGTGCGCAACTCGAGACCGCCCTGCGGGCACCCTTTGTGCGCGACGTCACCCGCGAGCGCGTCGCGGGGCCGGGAACAACCGGGCGGGGTGCGCGGTTCACCGCCATGTACATGCAAACGCATGGACCTGGGCGTCGGGTCAGGGCCACGAGCCCAGGGACACGAGGCCAGAGACCACGAGCAGGGAGCGCAGCCGTGCAGTTCGGAATCTTCTCCGTCAGCGACGTCACCACCGACCCCACGACGGGCCGTACCCCGGACGACACCGAGCGGGTGCGCAACATGCTCACCATCGCGCGGCACGCCGACGAGGCGGGGCTGGACGTCTTCGCCACGGGCGAGCACCACAACCCGCCGTTCGTGGCGTCGTCGCCCACGACGATGCTCGGCTACCTGGCCGGCGTCACTACGAACATCACCCTGTCGACGGCGACCACGCTGATCACGACGAACGACCCGGTGCGCCTGGCCGAGGAGTACGCGATGCTCCAGGTCATCTCGGACGGCCGCATGGACCTCATGATGGGCCGCGGCAACACCGGCCCCGTGTACCCGTGGTTCGGGCAGGACATCCGCCAGGGCATCCCGCTGGCGATCGAGAACTACGCGCTGCTGCGCCGGCTGTGGACCGAGGACGTCGTGGATTGGGAGGGCAAGTTCCGCACCCCGCTGCAGGGCTTCACCTCCACGCCGCGCCCGCTGGACGGCGTGCCGCCGTTCGTGTGGCACGGCTCGATCCGCAGCCCTGAGATCGCCGAGCAGGCCGCGTTCTACGGCGACGGGTTCCTGCACAACAACATCTTCTGGCCGATGCACCACACCCGGCAGATGGTGCGGTTCTACCGGCAGCGATTCGAGCACTACGGGCACGGGCGCGCCGACCAGGCGATCGTCGGGCTCGGCGGCCAGGTGTTCATGCGCAAGCGGTCGCAGGACGCGTGGAACGAGTTCCGGCCCTACTTCGACGAGGCGCCCGTGTACGGGCACGGCCCGTCGATGGAGGACTTCACGCGCGAGACGCCGCTGACGGTCGGCTCGCCGCAGCAGGTCATCGACCGGTACGCGTCGTTCGTCGACGAGGTCGGCTACTACCAGCGCCAGCTGTTCCTCGTGGACCACGCGGGCCTGCCGCTGAAGTCCGTGCTGGAGCAGATCGACCTGCTCGGCGAGGAGGTCGTGCCCGAGCTGCGCAAGATCGTCGAGGCCAAGCGGCCGGCCGACGACGTCCCGCTGAACCCGCCGACGCACGCCGAGCGCGTCGCCGCGGCCCGCGCGGCGGGGGAGACCGGCGCCACCCACGTCGGCGACACCGCCGACCCGTACACCGGTACCGTTGCCGAGGGCACCCAGCCCGCCACCGCCCGCACGACGGGCACCACCCAGCAGGAGGCACGCGCATGACCACCCCGTACACCCCGCAGGCCACGGGCGGGGCCGGCGAGCGCACGCTCGCCGTCGTCTCGGCGGGCCTGTCGCAGCCGTCGTCGACGCGGCTGCTGGCCGACCGGCTCGCGGACGCCACGGTGCGGGAGCTGGAGGACGCCGGTCACCCGGTGCGGGTGGAGACGATCGAGCTGCGCGACCTCGCCCATGCCGTCGTCGACGCGATGCTCACCCGGTTCCCGACCGGCGACCTGGCGCGGGCGCTGGAGGCCGTGACGGGCGCGGACGGGCTCGTCGCCGTCTCGCCGGTGTTCACCACGAGCTACTCCGGCCTGTTCAAGTCCTTCTGGGACGTCGTCGACCCCGACTCGATCACCGGCATGCCCGTCCTGCTGGGCGCCACCGGCGGCACCGCCCGCCACTCCCTGGCGCTGGAGTACACGATGCGGCCGCTGTTCACCTACCTGCGCGCCGACGTCGTGCCCACGTCCGTGTTCGCCGCCACCGACGACTGGGCCGCGAGCGCCGACGACCCGGGTGCCGGCCTGCCCAAGCGCATCGCGCGCGCTGGGCGCGAGCTGGCGCAGCGCGTGGCGCGCCGGGAGAACGACGGCCCGGTCGACCCGTTCGCCGCCACGCCGAGCTTCACGGAGCTCCTCGGCGGCAGCTGAGCCGCCGGCACCGAGGGCACGCACGGGCCCGGCCCGGGGTGCGGACGCCCGTCCGACGACGGCGCCCCACGCCCTAGGCTGGGCCCATGCGCGTTCTGGTCTCCGGCGGCGCCGGGTACATCGGCTCCCACACCGTCCTGTCCCTCGTGGCCTCCGGGCACGACGTGGTCGTGGTGGACGACTTCTCCAACAGCAAGCCCACGGTGATGGGCAGACTGGAGTCCCTGTCGGGGGCGCACGTGCCGGTGCACGCGATCGACCTCACCGACGCGGAGAAGACCGAGCGGCTGTTCGCCCACGAGCGGTTCGACGCCGTCGTGCACTTCGCCGGCTTCAAGGCCGTGGGCGAGTCGGTGGCCAAGCCGCTGGAGTACTACCGCAACAACCTCGACTCCACGCTGTCCCTGCTGGAGGCGATGCGCCGCCACGACGTGCCGCGCCTGGTGTTCTCCTCCTCGGCCACCGTGTACGGGGAGAAGGCGCCGGTGCCGTACCGCGAGGACTACGAGTACCTGTCGTCGTCGTCGCCGTACGGGCAGACCAAGGTGATGATCGAGCGGATCATGGCCGACGCCGCGGTCGCCGTCGGCGGGCTCAAGGTCGCGCTGCTGCGCTACTTCAACCCGGTGGGCGCGCACCCGTCGGGCCGCATCGGCGAGGACCCGCAGGGCATCCCGAACAACCTCATGCCGTTCCTCGCGCAGGTCGCCGTCGGCAAGCGCGACAAGCTCGTGATCTTCGGCGACGACTACCCGACCTCCGACGGCACGTGCGAGCGCGACTACCTGCACGTCGAGGACCTCGCGGCCGGCCACGTGGCCGCGCTGGACCACCTGGACGCGATGTCCGAGCCGGTGCGCGCCTTCAACCTCGGCACCGGCACCGGCACGTCGGTGCTGCAGATGCTGCACGCCTTCGAGCGCGCCGTGGGCCGCGAGCTGCCCTACGAGATCGGCCCGCGCCGCGCCGGCGACCTCGCTGCCTTCTGGGCCGACCCGACCCGCGCGCAGACCGAGCTCGGCTGGCGCGCCGTCAAGACCATCGACGACATGTGCGCCGACACCTGGCGCTGGCAGTCGGAGAACCCGCAGGGCTTCCCCGACGCCTGAGCCGCCCGGACGGTCGGGCGTCCGGACGGTCTCCCCAGCGCAGCGGGTGGCAGGGCAGGCCTTGCGGGGCGGTCCGCGCCGGGCCACGATGACCCCATGCCCGCCCCCACCTCCGACGACGCGCCGCAGCGCCCCCACCCGCGGTGGGACCCGGGCGCCCGGTACCGGCCGTCCGTGCTGGCGGGCCTGCCCTCGCTGCGGCCCGCGGCCGCCGCGCCGCCCACCCCGTCGCCGCACCGGCTCGCGGGGCGGCTGCGTCGCGGCCCGGCCGTCCGCACGGCCGTGTTCGACCGCGACCTGTGGCGCCCCGTGCAGCACGTGACCACGGGCCTGGTGCGCGTCGTCGGGCGCGCCCTCGGCCGCTGAGCGCGGCGGCGTGTCCCGCCGCGAGCTCGTCGTGCTCGGCACCGCGAGCATGGTGCCCACCCGTACCCGCAACCACAACGGGTACGTCCTGTTCTTCGACGACCAGGCGATCCTGTTCGACCCGGGCGAGGGCACCCAGCGGCAGATGACGTTCGCGGGCGTGTCCGCCACCGACCTCACCCGCATCGCGATCACCCACCTGCACGGCGACCACTCCCTCGGCCTCGCGGGCGTCGCGCAGCGACTGTCGGGCGACCAGGTGCGGCACACCGTGCCGATCTCCTTCCCCGCCTCGGGCGAGCCGTGGGTGCGCCACCTGCTCGACGCGAGCGCGTACGACCACCACGAGCGCGTCGCCCTGCAGCCCGTCGCGTTCCCGGGCGGGGGCCTGGCCGTCACCCTGCCGCGCGTGGACGGCGAGCGCGGCGCCGGCCCCGGCGCCCCCGTGCTGGCCGCCCGCCCGCTGGACCACCGCGTCGACACCGTCGGCTACCGCCTCGACGAGCCGGACGGCGCGTCCCTGGACCCGGCGGCGCTCGCCGCCGCGGGCGTCGCGCCCGGGCCGGCGGTGGGGCGGCTGCTGCGCGACGGCGTCCTCGTCCTCGACGACGGCCGCACCGTGCGCCGCGAGGCCGTGTCCGTGCCGCGGCCCGGGCAGTCGGTCGCGTTCGTCATGGACACCCGGCTGTGCGACGCCGTGGAGGAGCTCGCCGACGGCGTCGACCTGCTGGTGGTCGAGTCGACGTTCCTGCACCGCGACGCCGAGCTCGCCGCTCGCTGGGCGCACCTCACCTGCCGGCAGGCCGCGATCGTCGCCGCCCGCACCGGCGTGCGCCACCTCGTGCTCACGCACTTCTCCCAGCGCTACCGCGTGCCCGACGAGCTGCCCGCCGAGTTCGAGCGCGAGGCGCGGGAGGTGTTCGACGGCGGGCTCACCGTGGCGGCCGACCTCGACCGGGTCCCGCTCCCGCCGCGCCGCCGCCCCTGAGGCGTCGCGCCCACGACGATCTCGATGACGGTTACAGGACGGCGGCGACGTCCACGTGCTCGAGGGAGTGCGCCTCGGCCACGCCCGCGTTGGTGACGCGGCCGTCGTGCACGTTGAGGCCGTGCGCGAGCACCGGGTCGCGGCGCAGGGCCTCGCGCCAGCCGTGGTCCGCGAGCGCCACGGCGTACGGCAGCGTCACGTTCGTCAGCGCGTACGTGGAGGTGCGCGGCACCGCGCCCGGCATGTTCGCCACGCAGTAGAAGACGGTGCCGTGCACGGGGAAGGTGGGCTCGGCGTGCGTGGTGGGGCGGGAGTCCTCGAAGCAGCCGCCCTGGTCGATCGCGATGTCCACGAGGACGGCGCCCGGCCGCATGCGCGCCACGACGTCGTTGCCCACCAGCACGGGCGCCTTCGCGCCGGGCACCAGGACGGCGCCGACCACCAGGTCGGCCTCGAGCACGGCCTCGGTGAGGGTGAGCCGGTTCGAGGCGAGGGTCTGCACCCGTCCGCCGAACTCCCGGTCCGCGGCCTTGAGCGCGTCCGCGTTCGTGTCCAGGAGGGTGACGCGCGCGCCCAGACCCACCGCGATGCGGGCGGCGTTCATGCCGGACACGCCCGCGCCGATGATCACCACGTGCCCCGCGGGGACGCCCGGGACCCCGCCCAGCAGGACGCCGCGACCGCCCGCGGCCCGCAGCAGGGTGGCGGCCCCGACCTGCGGGGCGAGCCGCCCCGCGACCTCCGACATCGGCGCCAGCAGCGGCAGCCGGCCGTCGGGGGTCTGCACCGTCTCGTACGCGACGGCCGTCACGTCGCGGGCCAGCAGCTCCTCGGTGAGCGCCTTGTCGGCCGCCAGGTGCAGGTAGGTGAACAGCACCAGCCCCGGCCGCAGCCGGTGGTACTCCTGCGCCACGGGCTCCTTGACCTTGAGCACCGTCTCGGCGCCGGCCCACACCTCGTCCGCGTCGGCGACGACGTCGGCCCCGGCGGCGCGGTACTCGTCGTCGGTGATGGCGGACCCCGCCCCGGCGCCCGCCTCCACGACGACGTCGTGCCCGCGGCCGACGAGCTCGTGCACGCCTGCCGGCGTGATCGCCACCCGGTACTCGTGGTTCTTGACTTCCTTCGGGACGCCGATGCGCATGGTTGAGTCCGCCTTCGTGGCTCGGCACCGGCCCCGGCTCGTGACCGGGGGACGGTGGTTGCGTGGCGCGGGGCGTGTGACCCCGCTCACGTCCCAGTCTGACGGTGCGATTCGGTGCTGCGCCACGAATCCGCAGATCCTTCGGTAGATTGCCAGGATGTCGACGTCACGCCCGGCTCAGCCCGTGCCACGCCAGCCCCGAGCGAAGGATGTTCGATCCGGGGAGCGGCGCGGCCAGGACGTCCGCACGCAGGAGGTGCGGCCCGCGGACGCGCGGCCGGACCCGTCGTGGGGTCTGGAGCGGCGCGGCCCCGCCCCCGCGCGGCTGGACGATGTGGACCAGCGGCTCCTGGCGGCGCTCGCGGCCGACGCGCGCCTGCCGAACAACGCCCTCGCGGCGCGGGCGGGGGTCGCGCCGTCCACGGCCCTGACGCGGGTGCGGCAGCTGCGCGAGCGCGGCGTGATCCGCGGCTTCCACGCGGACGTCGACCCGGCGCGGACGGGGCACCCGCTGCAGGCGATGATCGCGGTGCAGATGCGCGGCGCGGCACGCACACGGCTGAGCGGCTACCTGCAGCGCCTCGCCGAGCTGCCGGGGGTGCTGAACGTCTTCCTGCTCGGCGGCGCGCACGACTTCTTCGTGCACGTGGCCGCCGCCGACTCCGACGCCCTGAACGAGTTCGTCATCGAGCACCTGTCCACCGACCCGGACGTGGCGCTCACGGAGACCAACCTGATCTTCCAGCACGCGCGGGCGAGCTGGTACTGATTCCCGGGGCACACCCGGGGCACACCCGGGCACGGTCTGGCCCGGCCGGTCAGCGGCGGGTGGCGAGCCAGCGCTGCAGCTCGACCGCGAGCGCGACGGGGGCGTCGAGCTGGACCAGGTGCCCGGCGCCGGGGATCAGCCGGGCACCGGCGCCGGGGATCGCGTCCGCGAGCCGCCGCGCCCGGTCGGGCGGGATCCACGAGTCCTGGTCGCCCCACAGCACGCGGACCGGGACGTCGAGGTCGCCCAGCAGCGGCTCGAGCTCGGCGGTGTACCGCTCGTCGGCCTGCGCGATCTGCCGGTAGAAGGCCGCCTGCCCCGCCTCGCCCGTCCAGGGGGCGACGAGCGCGGCCAGGTGCTCCCGGCGCAGCGGCCGGTGCGCGGCCGTGCGCACGTACGCCTCCAGCGCGCCCCGGTGCACGGCGGCGGGGACGGCCGCGAAGACGTCGGCGTGCTCGCGCACCAGGGCGAAGTACGGCGAGCCCCAGGGGCGCAGCGCCACCACGTCCACGAGGCACAGCGACGCGTACCGGGCGCCGTGCAGCAGCGCGGCGCGCAGGCTCACCGCGCCGCCGTAGTCGTGCGCGACGACGTGCGGCAGCGCCGGCGTGCCCCCGTCGGCCTCGTCGTCGCCCGCCCACCCGGCGCGCCAGTGCGCGAGCAGCGCGGCGAACGCCTCGCCCTGCGTCCCGAGGTCGACGTCGTGCGCGGGGTCCTTCGACGACGCCCCGTAGCCCGGCATGTCCCACAGGTGCACGGTGAACTCGGCGGCCAGGGCGCGGGCGTACGGCTCCCACAGCCACGACGACCACGGCGTGCCGTGGCAGAACACCAGCGGCGGGCCGGAGCCGAACGCCGTCCACGCCACCTCGCGGCCCCGCCACGCGAACCGCCGGTCCAGCAGGTGCTCCGCGTCCGCCGCGTCGGGGATCGGGCTCTCGGTCATGCCGCGAGGCTAGGCGGCGGGGCCGACACCCGCGTCCACGACGTCCGCGCGCTCGTCCGTGCGCTCGTCCGTGAGGTCGAGGGTGCGGAACACGCTGCACGGGTCGGGGGAGTACGAACCGAAGGGCCCGCAGGGCACGAACCCGTGCCGCGCGTACAGGCGGCGCGCGGCCGCGAAGTACTCCTGCGGCCCCGTCTCGAGGCTCACCGCCGCGTAGCCGCGCTCGCGGGCCAGGGCGACCAGGCGGTCCAGGACGGCGCCCGCCACGCCACGGCCGCGCGCGGGCCGGGCCGTGCGCATCGACTTCACCTCGCCCCGGCCGGCGGACGTCGGGGTGGTCGGCTCGAGCTCGCTGAGGGCGCCGCAGCCCAGCAACGTCCCGTCGTCGTCGCGCGCCGTCAGGAACGTCACCGACGGGACCAGCAGCCCGCTGAGATCGAGGGCGTGCACCGACTCGGCGGGCGAGGTGGCGTGCATGTCGGCCAGGTGCTCGTCCAGCAGGGCGCGCACGTCGGCACGGTCGGGGGACTCGGGGGCGATGATCACCCCCGCATCCTCGCGCCCGCGTGTTTCGCGCACGTGTCACGCGCGCGACGTGGCGGGGCAGGGGGCACGGCGGGCGGCCCGGTGCGGCTCAGCCCACGCGGCCGGCCAGCAGCGCGTCCCCCAGCAGGGTGCGGGTGTGCAGCACCCGGTTGCCCTGCCGCTCCGAAGAGACCAGGCCGGCCTCGCGCAGCACGGTCGCGTGCCGGCTCGCCGTCGCCGGCGTGAGGTCCAGCACCCGCGCCAGCTCCGTCGTCGTGCGGCTCGTGTCCAGCGCCTCCAGGACCCGCGCCCGCGTCGGGCCGATGAGGTGCGCGACCTGCGCCCCGTCGTCCGCCGCACCGTCCGCACCGTCGCCGCCGCGCGCCACCCAGCCCGGCGCCGGGTCCACCGGGTACACCAGCACCGGGTCCAGGGAGTCGTCCGCGAGCACCACCGGCGCCAGCACGCAGAACACCGACGGGACCACCGTCAGCGGCCGCCCGCGCAACGGCAGCGAGTGCGACACCGGGTACCACCCGGTCCACCGGCCCCCGTCGCGGCGCAGCAGCGGGTCGAAGCTGCCCATCAGCCCCTGCACCCCGCCCCGGCGCAGCGCCGCGTCGCGCGCCTCCTGGTCGGCCGCGAGCGCCGCCCGCGTCACCGGCGCGTAGGGCGCGACCGCCACCTCGTGGTAGCGGCACAGCGCGGCAGCGAGCCACCGCATCGCCTCCGCCTCGCCGGCGGCGATACGCCGCACCCACGGCGGGGCCCCCGAGCGGAACGTCATCGCCAGCTCCCGCGCGAGCCGCGCCCGAGGGGTGCTCGCCACCCGGTCGGCCGCCGCCTCGACCCCCGCGGGCCCACCGCCGCCGTCGGGCCGCGCCCCGTCCCATGGGGCGAGGGGGAGCGGGGTCGGGGTGAGGAAGTCCGGGAAGTACGACGCGAACGGGGCCAGCCGCGCGAGCGCCGCGACCGTCGTCGTCAGGCCCGCCTCCACGATCCGCGCCCGCACCTGCCGCCGCCACGGGTCGAACGCGAGCGCCGACTGCCGGTTCTGCAGCAGGTGCAGGCTCAGCACCGTGTCCCACATCGGGTCCGGGCGCCCGGGCGCGCGCAGGCGCGTGAGGTCCTCCGCCGACAGGTCGATCGTGAGCACGGGGGCCACCACCTCGGGGCTCGACTCGGGGTCGACCACCCACGCTAGTCGCCCCCCGCACCCGCAACCCGACCTTGCGCCCCGGTGCAATGTCCGCCCGCGCCGCGGCGGCCGTCGGGCCGCAGGTCAGGGGGCGTGCACCGTGGGGTCGTCGCGCAGCACGTCCAGCAGCAGCGCGAGGATCGCGTCGGGCCGCTCCAGCACGGGCAGGTGCCCCGCCCACTCGAGCAGCGATACCTCGGCCCCCGGCACCGACGACGCCACGTGCCGGGCGCACGCCCGCAGCGCGTCCATGTCGTGCGCCCCCTCGACGACGAACGTCGGCACGCGGATCCCCGCCAGGTCCACGTCGACGTCGTCCGGGCCGGGCTCGGGCAGGCCGGCGGCGCTCGCGGCCGCGTCGGCGGCGAGCTGCACCTCGAACGCGCGGCGCTGCATGACGGCGAGCGCCTCGGCGGCGGCGTCGTCGGCGTCCGGGCCGAGCCACGTCGTGACGTTGAGCCGCACCGCGCCCTCGAGGTCGCCTGCGCCCAGGAGCCTGGCCTCCTCGGCGTCGAACGCGTCGGACGTCTGCGTGTCGGGCACGCCGGGGGCGGCGGGGCACAGCAGCACGAGCTCGCGCACCCGGTCGGGGTACGCCGTCGTGAGCTCGAGCGCCACCTTGCCCCCGAACGACGACCCGACGACGGCGGCGTCGGGGACGCCGAGCTCGTCGAGCAGGGCGGCGACGTCGCCCGCGTTCGTGTACGGGCCGCCGTCCACCGGCAGCGGGGAGTCGCCGAAGCCGCGCAGGTCGGGACGCACCACGCGGAACGTGCGCGCCAGGGCGGGCGCGACGGCGTCCCACATGCGGCGGTCCGCCACCCCGGCGTGCAGCAGGACGACGGCGGGCGCGTCGACGTCACCGGCGACGTCATGGGCGAGAGTCATGCGCCCAGGCTATCGGCGGGGGCACGGGCGGCGGCCCGACGGGCGAGCGCGAGCCGACCCGGCCAGTATCGACGGGACGTCCCGGGAAGCACCCCGACCCGCAGAAGGTTGACCTCCCCGTGAAGCACCTCGGATTCCTGTCCTTCGGCCACTGGACACCGCACCCGCAGTCCGCCACCCGCTCGGCCTCCGACGCCCTGCTGCAGTCGATCGACCTCGCCGTCGCGGCGGAGGAGCTCGGCGCCGACGGCGCGTACTTCCGCGTGCACCACTTCGCGCGCCAGCTCGCGTCCCCGTTCCCGCTGCTGGCGGCCGTCGGCGCGCGCACCAGCCGGATCGAGATCGGCACCGCCGTCATCGACATGCGCTACGAGAACCCCCTGTACCTGGCCGAGGACGCCGGCGCCGCCGACCTTATCTCCGGCGGGCGGCTGCAGCTCGGCATCAGCCGCGGGTCGCCCGAGCAGGTCGTCGACGGGTACCGCCACTTCGGGCACGAGCCGCGGCCGGGGGAGTCCGACGCCGACATGGCGCGCCGCCACACCGCCCGCTTCCTCGAGGTGCTCGACGGCGAGGGGTTCGCCGAGCCGAACCCGAGGCCCATGTTCCCCAATCCGCCCGGGCTGCTGCGGGTCGAGCCGCACTCCGAGGGCCTGCGCGAACGGATCTGGTGGGGCGCCGGTACCCGCGCCACCGCCGAGTGGACCGCCGCGCAGGGGATGAACCTCATGAGCTCCACCCTGCTGTCCGAGGACACCGGCATCCCGTTCCACCGCCTGCAGGCCGAGCAGATCCAGCGCTTCCGCGACGCCTGGGCCGCCGCCGGTCACGGCTGGGAGCCCCGCGTGTCCGTGTCGCGCAGCATCTTCCCGATCACCGACGACCGCGACCGCGCCTACTTCGGCATGGAGACCGCCTCCACCGACCAGGTCGGCGTCCTCGAGGGCGTCCGCGCCCGCTTCGGCAAGACCTACGCCGGCGAGGTCGACGACGTGGTGGCCGACCTCGCCGAGGACGAGGCCGTCGCCGCGGCCGACACCCTCCTGCTCACCGTGCCCAACCAGCTCGGCGTCGACTACAACGCGCACGTCGTCGAGAACGTCGTCCGGCACGTGGCGCCCGCCCTCGGCTGGCGCTGACGCCTCAGGCGCCGGCGCCGCCCACCGGCCCCTCCACCAGCTCTGCCACCACCGGGGGAGAGGAGCGGTAGTCGCCCCAGCGCGCCCACCGCACCCGCACGCGCACCACCACGATCCCCGGATCCGCCAGGGACGCCGCGAACTGCGGGAACGCCGCCGCGTAGGCCGCCGCGCACCGCTCCCGGTCCGGCCCGGACGGGACGTCCGCCACCCCCTGCACCTGCAGCGTCGTCCCGCCAGAGCCGCCCACCACCACCGCCACCCGCGGGTCGCGACGCAGGTTCCCCACCTTGCGCGAGCCGTCCCGCGCGTCGAAGACCAGCTCGCCCGACGCCGTCGACGCCAGCGTCAGGTACGCGGCCTGCGGGCCACCGTCCGGCCCCAGCGTCGACACCACCCCGTCGCCCACGGCACGCACGTGCTCGACCACCCGCTCCAGCGCATCACCCGACAGGCTCGACGACGTCATGCGCGCGACCCTAGCGGGCCCCGCCCGCCCCGACCGGCACCGCCGCGTCCACCACCCCCACCAGCGTCGACACGACCTGCCCCCGGCCCACCACGTGCACCTGCGACCACCCGGCCGCGGCACCGCCCGACGCCCCGACCAGCCCCGCACGCTGCGCCGACCACCGCCGCCAGTGCCGCGCGAACGCACGCGCCCGCACCACCCGGCCCCGCGCCTCCTGACCCGCCAGCGCCGCGTCACGCCCGACGTCCACCATCACCAGCACCGGACACCACCCCGCCCGCCGCGCCAGGCACGCCCACCACCACCGCCGCGCCCGCGACGTCGCCGGGTCGTGCACCACCAGCACCCCCGCACCCTCGCCGGCCGCACCACCGGCCGTGCCACCGCCCCGCACCCCGCCCCGCACCCCGGCCGGCGGGCCCGCCAGCACGGCCCGCACCACACCCGCCAGGTGCCGCACGTGCACCACCGGCCGGTACACCGCGTACGGCACCCCGCGCGGCACCCGGCCCCGCAGGTCACGACGCGCCGCCTCGCTGTCCAGCACCCGCACCCCCGGCCGCAGGCCCGCCGCCCACGCCAGCGCCGTGCTCTTGCCCGCCCCCGGCACACCACCCACCAGCACGAACGTCCCCGACCCGACGTCCCGCACCGTCGCACGCTCCCGCACCACCGCCGTCATGCGGCGCCCTCACCCCTCTTCCGTCCACCGCTCCGTCCCGACCACCCGTCCGGACCGGCCGGGCACCCGCCACCGGCGGGGCGCCCAGCCTGCCAGGTCCGCATGAGCGCCAGATGAGACCGGCCCACCCCGCCGCCCCCGCCCCACCTGCTGAGACCGCGCCTGCCCGGTGGCACGATGCGAGGCATGGCCCGCACCGCTCCCGCACCCCTGCTCGGCACCGACCTGCCCCTCGTCGCGGCCCCCATGGCCGGCGGCCCCACCACCCTCGACCTCCTCGCCGCCACCACCGGCGCCGGAGCCTTCGCCTTCCTCGCCGGCGGCTACCAGACCCCCGACTCCCTCGCGGACCAGGTGCGCCGCGCCCACGAGGGCGCGCACCCCTTCGGCGTCAACCTCTTCGTCCCCGCCACCGGCCCCGGCCCGGACCCCGCGGCGCTCGCGGCCTACGCCCGGCGGATCGCGCCGGACGCCGCCGCGCACGACGTCGACCTCGACGCCGTGCTGGCGTCGGTCCCCGCCACGGACGACGACGGCTGGGCGGCCAAGGTCGACCTGCTGCGCCGCGA
Organism: Isoptericola sp. NPDC057391; assembly: GCF_042668085.1. Classification (NCBI taxonomy): domain Bacteria; kingdom Bacillati; phylum Actinomycetota; class Actinomycetes; order Micrococcales; family Promicromonosporaceae; genus Isoptericola; species Isoptericola sp. NPDC057391. The sequence goes on from NZ_JBHVBO010000091.1 coordinate 13,445, forward strand.
CCCCGTGCCCGTGGTGTCGTGCACGTTCGGCCCCCCGCCGGCCGCGGACGTCGCGGCCCTGCGCGCGACGGGCTCCGTGGTCCTGGTCACCGTCACGACGCCGCAGGAGGCGGCGGCCGCCGAGGAGCTCGGGGCCGACGGGCTCGTCGTGCAGGGCCCGGGCGCGGGCGGCCACAGCGGCACCTGGGACCCGGCCCGCACCGTCGCCGACGGCACGACCGCCGACGCCGTCGCCGCGGTCGTCGCGCGCACGCCCCTCCCGGTCGTCGCCGCCGGGGGAGTGGACGGCCCCGCCGCCGTCACCCGCCTGCTGCAGGCCGGGGCGCAGGCCGTCGCCGTCGGCACGCTGCTGCTGCGCACCGACGAGGCCGGCACCTCCCGCACCCACCGGGACGCGCTCGCCGACCCCCGGTTCACGACGACGGCGATGACCCGCGCGTTCTCCGGCCGCCCGGCCCGTGCGCTCGTCAACGGCTTCCTGACCCGGCACGACGCCCACGCCCCGGTGGCCTACCCGCAGGTGCACCACCTCACCCGCGAGCTGCGCCGCCGCGCGGCCGCCGCCGGGGACGCCGAGCGGCTGCACCTGTGGGCCGGGACCGGACACCGCGGCGCCACCACCGGGCCCGCGGCCGACGTCGTGCGGGCCCTCGCCGCCGACCTGTGACGCCCGCGCGCCGCACCGCCGCGACACGGGGCCGCTTCGCTAGGTTGCCGTCATGAGCGTCGACTGGGACCCGCAGGCCGTGCTGCGCGCCGCCGCCGAGTGGTCGTGGGTGCCGCCCGACGCGGAGTGCGTCGTCACGGACGTCACCCTCACCCGGTGGCCCTCCTGGGCGCAGGGCCGCGTCGTGCTCACGGGGCTGGCGAGCGCCCGCGCCCCCGAGCACGTCCTGCGCGAGGCCGTCGAGCAGGTGCGCGCCTGGGGCAGCGACACGCTCGGCGTGTGGGTCTCCGCCACCAGCGTCCCCGACCTCACGGACCTGCTGCAGGCCCGCGGTGCGCGCCTCGAGGACAGCGTGGACGTCCTCGCGCGCGCCCTCGAGCCGCCCCTCGGGCCCGGCCCTCGCGAGGCGCCCGTGCACGAGGGGCGTCTCGTCGTGCGTCGCGTCGCCGACGTCGACGGCCTGCGCGACGCCGACCGGGTCGACACCGCGGTGTGGGACCAGCAGCCGATGGACGACGGCCGCCTCGCCGCCGCCGCGAGCTCGCTGCTGTCCGAGGCCAGCCGCGAGCTCCGCGTCGTGGCCTACCAGGACGGCGAACCCGTGGCCTCCGCGGGGGTCACCCTCGCGGAGGCGCCACGGCCCGAGCTGGGCACCGTCGCCCGGCTGTGGGGCGCCGGTACCGTGCCCGACCGGCGCGGCCGCGGGGCCTACCGGGCGGTGCTCGCCGAACGGCTGCGCCTGTCCGCCGCCGCGGGCGCGTCACTGGCCCTCGTCAAGGGCCGGGTCAGCACCTCCGCCCGCATCCTGCGCAGGGCGGGGTTCGACCGGTACGGCGCGGAGCACTACTACCGGCTCACGCTCTGACACCGCGGCGGTCGGCGGCAGGGGCCGCCGACCTCGGCAGGCCGCACGACACACCGCACGACAAGACGACTCGACAAGACCGCTCGACACATCGACGGACGAGGAGGACGACGTGACAGGACCATCCGCAGGACGTCACGGGGGCCGCGTGGCGCTCGTGACCGGCGGCGCGCACGGCATCGGCGCCGCCACGGTGCGACGGCTGCACGCGGAGGGCGCGACCGTCGTGGTCGCCGACCTCGACGGGGACGCCGCGCGCCGGTCCCTGGGCGACCTCCCCACCGGCGGGGCGCCCGCCTCCGCCGTCGCCTGCGACATCACGGACACCGCCTCGGTGGAGGCCGCCGTGGCGACGACCCTGGAGCGGCACGGGCGGCTCGACGTGCTCGTCGGCGTCGCCGGCGGCACCGGCGTCCACCCGGGCCTCCTCGACAGCATGGACGACGCCACCTGGGCCGCCGGGGTCGACCTCAACCTGGCCGGCCCCGCCCGTTGCGTCCGCGCCGCCGCCCCGCACCTGCCGCGCGGGGGCGCCATCGTGCTGGTCGGCTCCGTCAACGGCCTGCAGGCCTTCGGGGACGAGGACTACTCCGCCGCGAAGGCCGGCCTCGTCTCCCTCGCCCAGAACCTCGCCGTCCGCCTCGGGGGCAAGGGCGTGCGTATCAACGTCGTCGCGCCCGGCACCATCCGCACCCGCTCCTGGGACCAGCGCTCCGACCCCGACCGGCTCGCGGCCCTCTACCCGCTCGGCCGGATCGGCGAGCCCGACGACGTCGCCGCCGCCATCGCGTTCCTCACCTCCGACGACGCCGCCTGGATCACCGGCGTCACCCTGCCCGTCGACGGCGGCGTCCTCGCCGGCCCGCTCGCGCGCTTCGAGACCCTCGGCGGCGGGGGAGAACGCTGAGCCACGTCCGCCGACCGGCCTGCCGGCAGC
>NZ_JBHVBO010000092.1:0-15850 GCF_042668085.1 Isoptericola sp. NPDC057391
CTGTTGCGATGGAGAACAGGGCCACGATCGCACCCACAACGCTCTCCCCGGTCAGACGGACCGGCGGGTGGCGCGGATGCCGACGACGAGGCCGACGGCGCACGTGGCGGCCGCGGCCACGAGGCCCCACAGCACGGCGGGGTCGGCGAAGGTGCCGCCGAACAGGACGCGCTCGGCGTCGACCATGTAGGTGAGCGGGTTGAACTTCGCCGCCGTCTGCATCCACGAGGGGCCGGCCTCGAGCGGCAGCATCATCCCGGACAGGATGAGCAGCGGGAACAGCAGCGACTGCTGCACGCCCCAGAACAGCCACTCGCGGTTCTTCGACGCCAGTGCCAGGGCGTGCGACAGCGCCCCGACCCCGATGCCGAACACGCCGAGCAGCACCAGGCCGGTCAGCGCGGGCAGCACGTGGAACGTGAACCCGAACGGGATGCAGACCGCGGCGATGATCAGCCCCTGCACCAGCAGCGGCGCGAACTCCTTGAGCGCCCGGCCCACGAGGATCGCCGAGCGGTCCAGCGGCGTCGCGAGCACGCGCTCGTAGGAGCCGGTCATGATCTCGTACAGCAGGTTCGAGCCGGTCATCGAGGTGCCGAACAGCGAGATCATCACGATCACGCCGGGCACGAACCACTGCAGCGTGTCCGCCGTGCTCGCGCCCTGCCCGCCGAACCCGCCGCCGAACGTGCCGGTGAGCAGCGGCCCGAACAGGCCGAGGAAGATCAGCGGCTGCAGCAGCGAGAAGATCAGGGTGAACGGGTCGCGCAGCACCAGGAGGATCTCGCGGGTGAAGACCGCCCCGGTGTCGGTGACGAACTTGCCCGGCCCGGTGCGCGTGACGATCCGCGGCGCCTCGTGCTGCGCCGTCGTCGTGGTGGTGCGGGTCTGCTCGGTCATGCTGCCGCCTCCTCGCGCAGGCTCCGGCCGGTGAGGTTGAGGAACACGTCGTCGAGGCTCGCCTGACGGGCGCTCGCCGACGTCGTGGCGATCCCCGCGACGCGCAGGGCCTCGATGACGGCGGGCAGCGTCTCGGCTCCCGCCGCTGTCCCGACGCGCACCCGCAGCCCGCTGTCGTGCGCCGTGAGCTCGACGTCGCCGAGGGCGTCGGGCAGCGCCGACCGGACCGCCGCGCCGTCGTCGGTCGCGACGACGACGGTGAGGGTGTCGTCGGCGTACCGCCGCTTGAGCACCTCGGGCGCGGCGTCCGCGATGATCTCGCCGTGGTCGATGACGACGACGCGCTCGGCCATGCTGTCGGCCTCGTCGAGGTAGTGCGTGGTGAGCACCACGGTCATCCCGTACCGCTCGCGCATCGCGGTGATGTGCCCCCAGAGGTTGGCCCGCGAGTGCGGGTCCAGGCCGGTGGTGGGCTCGTCGAGGAACAGCAGCGGCGGGTGGTTCATCAGCCCGAGCGCGACGTCGAGCCGGCGGCGCTGGCCGCCGGACAGCGACTGCACGGACCGCTTCTCGAGGCCACCCAGCTCGAGCGCCGCCATGAGGTCGGCGGCGCGCTCCTTGTAGACCTCCGGGGTCAGGCCGTAGAAGCGCCCCTGGTTGTGCAGCTCGTCGACCACCTTGTAGCTGAAGCCGCCGCCGTTGCCCTGCCCGATGAAGCCCAGCCGGGCCCGCACCTGCGCCGGGTGCGCGACGACGTCGTACCCGGCCACGGTCGCCTCCCCCGCCGTCGGCTCCAGCAGCGACGTCAGCATCCGCAGCGTCGTGGACTTGCCGGCGCCGTTGGGCCCGAGGAAGGCGACGAGCTCGCCCTCCGCGACGTCGACGTCGATCCCCTTGACCGCCTCCACGGTCTCCTTGCGACGGCTGAACGTCTTGGTCAGCCCTCGTGCTCGAATCATGTCCGCACCTCTCCCACCCTCATCTCTCGTACGCTGTACTGGAACTAGTCTCGACTCTAGACCGGGGGTCCGACAAGGCCGCGCGCGAGGACGAGAGCCCGGGATGGGAGGATGACGAGCCATGTCGAGCACTACGCCCCAGCCGCCGGACGACGGCGTCCCCCGCCCGCCCGAGGTCGTGCGGCGGCTGGCCCTCCTGTGGGACCCGCCGCAGCCGTCGGGACGCGGCCGCCGGGCCCGGCTCACCCTCGACGACGTCGTGGGCGCGGGCACCGCGATCGCGGACGGCGAAGGGCTCGAGGGGCTGTCGATGCGGAAGGTCGCGGCGCGGCTCGGCGTCGGGGCGATGTCGCTCTACACGTACGTGCCTGGGCGCACGGAGCTGCTGGACCTCATGATCGACCGCGCGTTCGCGGAGCTCGGGCTTCCGCCCGCCACGGCGACGTGGCGCGACGGACTCGCCGCCTACGCCCGCGCGCACTGGGAGCTGTTCCAGCGCCACCCGTGGATCCTGCAGACCAACATGTGGCGCCTGCCGCTCACCCCGTCCGTGCTCGACGCGCAGGAGTGCGGGCTGCGCACCCTCGTCGACACCGGCCTGCCGGAACGCCAGGTGGTGGAGATCGTCGGTCTCGTCGACGCGTTCGTGCGCGGGCTGGCGCGCTCCACCGTCGCGGAGTCCGCGGAGAAGGACGCGTCGGGTCAGAGCAACGACGAGTACTGGACGTCGATGAGCAGCTTCTGGGTGGACCACTTCGACCCGCGGCGCTACCCCACGATGCTGCGGATCTGGGACGCGGGCGGCTTCGACGCCGAGGCCACGCCGTTCGAGGCGTCGCTGGAGCGGCTGCTCGACTCCGTGGGCATGGCGATCGACCGGGCGCGCGGGACTTCCCAACCCGGCGACTCGTCCCTACGATGAACTGGTCCAGACCACCTCTCGTTCGGAGGACACCGTGGAACGCACCGTCGTCGTCGCCATCACCGAGGGCCTGCACGCCCGCCCGGCCGCGCTCTTCGCGCAGAAGGCCGGCCTCCAGCCGGTGCCGGTGAAGATCGCCAAGACCGCCGGCGGCGACGCCGTGGACGCCGCGAGCATCCTCGGGATCATGACCCTCGGCGCCTCGGTGGGCGACGAGGTGGTGCTGCGCACCGAGACCGACGGCGACGACGCCACGGCGGCGCTCGACGCCCTCGTCGAGTTCCTGTCGCAGGAAGCGGTGGCCTGACGGACCGGCCCGTCCGGCCGAGCGGGTTCTTCCACTCGGCCGGCTGGCTGTTCGGCGAGATGCTCGTCGGCGCGCTCGTCGGGCTGGTCGCGGCCTTCGTGCTGTCGGCCGACGCCGTCGAGCTCGCGGCGAACCCCGACGCCGCGCTGGCCTGCGACATCAACGCCGTCATCTCCTGCGGCACGGTCGGCACGTCGTGGCAGGCGAGCCTGTTCGGCTTCCCCAACGCGTTCCTGGGGCTCATCGCCGAGTCCGTGGTCATCACCGTCGCCGTAGCCGGGCTGGCCGGAGCGCGGTTCCCGCGCTGGTTCATGACGGCGGCGCAGACCGTCTACCTGCTGGGGTTCCTCTTCGCGTACTGGCTGCTCTGGCAGTCGATGTTCGTCATCGGCGCGCTGTGCCCGTGGTGCCTGACGATCACCGTCTCCACGACGCTCGTCTTCGCGTCGATGCTGCACTGGAACATCCTCGAGGACACCCTCTACTGGCCCGCCCGGCTGCAGTCGTGGGCGATGTCGCTGGTGCGCTCCGGCGCCTTCGGCATCCTCACCGCCGCGTGGTTCCTGATCCTGGCCGCCGCCGTCCTGCTCAAGTACGGCACGGCCCTCTTCGCCTGACACCGGTCCGCCACCGCGTCGTGGGCGCTCTGCGCACCTCAGACACCGATCACGTCGGCCGCCGCACCGGTCCGCGCGCTCTCGTAGGCGGCGAGGATGATGCCGAGCACGGCGATGCCCTCGGTCTCCGTGTTCAGCGGCCGGCGCCCCGTCTCGAGGCAGTCGACGAAGTCGGCGATCTCCGCCGCGAACGTGTTCACGGACTCGTGCTCGAAGACCTGCTCCTCCTCGCCCCGCACCTTCACGCGCAGCGTCGTGCCGTCCGAGCTGAGCGACCCCTTCTCACCGACCACGCTGAACCGGTCGGTGCCGGGCGCGGCGTCGTACGCCCAGGACGTGACCAGCTGGCCGACGCTGCCGTTGTCGAAGCGCACGAGCACCTGGGCGGAGTCCTCGCCCTCCATGAACGTCAGGCGGTGGGTCGACATCATGGCGAAGGCCTTGACGGGGCGCCCGCCCGACAGGTGCATCAGCAGGTACGTCGGGTGGTAGCCGGTGTCGATGAACTCGCCGCCGCCGCTCGTCGCGGTGTGGGCGCGCCACCCCATGTTGTCGGGGTCGAAGTTGTTGTGGAACGAGTCGGTGGTGCGCACCTCGTACACGTCGCCGAGCACGCCGGAGTCGATGACCTCCTTGGCCTTCGCGACGGCGGGCAGGAACAGCTGGTTGTGCGCGCACATCAGCGTGACGCCTGCCGCCTCGACGGCGGCACGCACCTCGGCGGCCTCGTCGGCGGACAGGCACAGGGGCTTCTCGCAGAGGATGTGCTTGCCGGCCTTGGCGGCGGCCACGATCGCCACCTTGTGCAGGTGGTGCGGCAGGCAGATGTCGACGGCGTCGACCTCCGGGTCGTTCACCAGCTCGGTGAAGTCCGCGTACGCGCGCGCGCCGGTCTCCGCCACACGCTGCGCGAGGGTCTCGGGTACGGCGTCGGCGATCGCGGTGACCCTGACGCGGTCGGGTATCGCGGCGTAGCCGGCGAGATGGGCACCGGCGATGCCGCCGGCACCGATCAGGCCGATACGGACGGGAGGGGTCACGGTCGTGGTGACGGTCATGGTGGGCCCTGTTCTGTGGTGGTGCGGGAGGGAAGGTCAGTGCTGCGCGGCGGCGTTCGCCGCCTCGACGAGCGCGGTCAGCGACCGGGCCCGCGGGAGGGTGTCCTCGAGGGCGGCGCCCGCGTGGATCGAGTCCACCCACTGCGCGAAGAGGGTCGGCTGGTCGGCAGGCAGGGCCACGCGCGACGAACCCTCGCGGGTGACGACCCGCATCACGGCCGTGCCCTCCTCGTCGGTCTCGAAGCCGTAGAGCACGGACCCCTCGGTGCCGTGCACCTCGATCGTGAAAGGGCTGGCCGGCGTGACGAAGCCGGTCTCGATGACGCCGACCGCGCCGTCGGGCGTGGCGACGGTGACCGACGCGTTGTCCTCGACCCCGCGACCCGTCTGGTCGGTGTACGTGGCCTGCACGGAGGTGAGCTCGTCGCCCAGGATCAGCTGGGTGAGGTAGACGGGATGCGCGCCCAGGTCCGAGAAGGCGCCGCCGAGCGCCTCGGAGGCGTCGTAGAACCGGGCCGGCAGCCAGTCGGCGGTGGCGCCGTCGTGAGCCAGGCGGACTCGCGAGTAGGTGAGCCGGCCGAGGGTCCCGACATCGAGGATCTCCCGCAGGGCCTGCGTGTAGCCATGCGTGAGGCGCGGCAGCGAGACGGTGAGCCGCACGTCCGCGTCCGCGGCGGCCGCGACGAGCTTGTCGCACTCCGCGACGGTCGGGGCGAGCAGCTTCTCGGTGAAGACGTGCTTGCCGGCCGCGACGGCCTTGCCGATCACCTCGAGGTGGTCACTGGTGGCGGCCGTGACGGTCGCGCCGTCCAGGTCCTCGCGCGCCAGCAGCGCGTCGAGGTCGGTCGTGGCCTCGACGCCGAGCCGCTCGGCGAGGCCACGACCACGGTCGGTGTCGTCGTCCCAGACGGCGACGAGCTCGGTGCCGGGGTGGTCGACGGCGGCGCGCCCGTACTCCTCGGCGTGCACGTGCCATGCGCTGAGCACGGCGATGCGCAGGGGTGTGGTCATGGGTTTCTGCTCCTGGGTGTCGTGTCGGTCGGTGCGTCGGTTGCGTGCCGGCTCAGCCCGGGATCACGCTGTTCTGCCCGTACGTCGCGGGCATCTGGTACCCCTCGAAGAGCGCCATCTTCGGGGCGACGCTCAGCTGGTTGGTGGCGAGGACCTGCTCCGGGGTCGCCGAGCCGATGATCACCGAGCCCCGGGAGCGCTGGAGCGTGTCCCAGGCGACGGAGCCGACGGGCAGCGGCGGCCGGGACGTGGAGGTTGGCAGCATCTGGCGGAACAGCTCGGCCTTGGGGTTGTAGTTCCGGGCCTGGATCGTCTCGAGGTGGGTCGGCAGGTCGCCGAGCAGGGGCTGGACGATGCTCTGCCCCTCGTACCCCGTGTAGAACTTCATGAACTCCCAGAGGTTGCGGGTCATCCTGGCGCCCTTGGGCACCACCAGGGAGGCGCCGCCGGACCACGAGTAGGTGGTGTCGCCCTCCGCGGCGACCGGCAGCCAGGTGAACTTCAGCGGCAGCTTCGGGGCGTACTTCTCGTTGCTGCGGATGGAGAACGGCCCGGTGGTGGACATCGCGAGCCGCTCGCTGAACATCGCCGTCTGGCTGGGCGGGGAGTTGGGTGGCTGGTAGGTCGCGAAGAAGGCGTCTGCCTTGGCGTAGGGGAACTCGTCAGCCCAGTCGGCGTACAGCTCGAACACGGACCGCCACTGCGGGGTGTCCAGCGTGACCGAGGCGGTCTCGTTCGAGTAGACCTGCGCGTCGAGCCCGAAGGCCCAGGTGTACGGCCAGCCCTCGCCGTCCCAGGGGACGAACCCGAGCTTCTCGAAGTTGCCGCGGGAGTCGGTCGTGGTGAGCTTGCGGCTGACCTCGCGGATCTCGTCCCAGGTGAGCACGTGCTGCGCCGGGTCGAACATGTCGAGGTCGATACCCGCCTCGCGCAGGAGGTTCTCGTTGTACATGATCCCGCGTGCGTCGGTGTTGATCGGCAGCCCGTAGAGCTGGCCGTCGTAGGTGAGCTCGTCGACGGCGAACTGCAACCACTGCTGGGTGAACTCGTCGACGGAGACGCCCTCGTACTTCTCGATGAGGCCCCCGATCGGCTCGAGCAGCCCGATCGACGCGTTCTGGACGGCGTTGAACCGGTCCATCTGCCAGACGTCCGGGGCGGTGCCGCCCCGGACGGCGGTGATGATCTGGCTCATGTCCGCGACGCCGTTGCTCGGCACCTGGTTGACGTCGAGCACGACGCCGGAGCCGGCCTTCGTGGCCTTGAACGCGTCGATGACCTTGAGGTCCTTGTCGGCGTCGGCGGCGCCCATGCCCCAGTAGCGGATGACGGCGTCGCTCGAGGACGCGCGGGGCGCGCACGCCCCCAGCGAGAGGGCGGCGGCGGAGGCCGCGGCGGCGCTCAGGAAGGTGCGGCGTGAGATCACTTGAAGCCTCCGATGGTGATGCCCCGGATGAAGTAGCGCTGGAAGACGAAGAACAGGACCAGCAGCGGCAGGATGACCAGGAACGACGCCGCCATCAGCTGGTTGAACGAGACGTCCTGCGCGTGCACGGAGCGGAACGACTGCAGGCCGATCGAGAGCGTCTGCACGCTCTCGTCCTGCAGGTAGATCAGCGGGCCCATGAAGTCGTTCCACGACGCGACGGCCGCGAAGATGGCGACGGTCGTCAGCGCGGGCTTGGCCGTGGGGAACACGAGGCGCCACAGGATGGTCCACTCGCGGGCGCCGTCGATCCGGGCCGCGTCGAGCATGTCCTTGGGGATCTGCAGGAGGAACTGCCGCAACAGGAACACGTAGAACGCCGAGGCGAACATCGACGGGATGATCAGCGGGAACATCGTGTTGACGAGCCCGAGCCGCGCCCACATGTCGAACATCGGGATGAGCGTCACCGGGAACGGCAGGAAGAGCGTCGCGATCACCAGGTAGAACACGACGTCCCGCCCCGGCCACTTCAGGCAGGCGAAGCCGTACGCCACGATGAAGTTCGAGATCACCGAGAACACCACGACGGAGACCGTGATGATCGCGGAGTTCAGGAAGAAGTGCAGGAACGGCATGGCCGTCACGGCGTCGACGAAGTTGCTGAACTGCCACGACTGAGGGATGAGCGTCGGCGGGAACTTCGCGAGCTCCTCGTCCGACTTCAGCGACGAGGCGATCATCCAGTACAGCGGCAGCAGGAAGATGATCGACAGGCACACCATCACCACGCGCGCGATGACGGTGCTGTACCAGGGGCGACGCGTGCCGTCGGCCCGCCGGTTCAGCTGGTCGCGGTCCGCGGCGCGAGCGGAGCTCCGGCGGCCGGCCGGGACGTCGGTGCGGGGCATCATCGTGGTCATCAGGCGGCCTCCACGTCGTAGTTCACGAACCGGCGCGAGCACCAGAAGATCAGCAGGGCCAGGGCGAGGCCGGCGAGGAACAACAGCACCGCCAGGGCGGAGGCGTAACCGAGCTCCGCGAACCCGAACGCGTTCTTGTAGAGGTACATCATGTAGAACAGCGCCCCCGCGTCGGGGTCGCCGGTGCCGTTGGTGACGATGTACGCCTCGGTGAACACCTGGAGCGCGCCGGAGACGCCGGTGATGAGGTTGAACAGCAGCACCGGGCTGAGCAGCGGCAGCGTGATGGAGCGGAACTGCCGCATCGGACCGGCGCCGTCGACGCGCGCCGCCTCGTAGACCGTCTTGGGGACGTTGCGCAGCCCGGCCAGGAAGATCAGCGCCGCGTTGCCCGCGCCGAGCTGGGCCATCATGACGATCGCGATCTTCACCCCGGTCGGGTCGCCGAGCAGGTTCACGTTGGCGCCGTCGCCGAAGAGGTTCAGCACCTGGTTGAACACCCCGAACTGCGGGTTCAGGAACACGATGAAGATGAACGACATCGCGAACGCCGGGATGAGCGACGGCGCGTAGAAGATCGTGCGGTACCAGGCGACCTCGCGGACGTTCTGGTTCATCGCGAGCGCGAGCGTGAGCGCGACGACGAGCCCGAGCGGCACGGCGATGAGGGCGTAGAACATCGTGTTGCCCGTCGCCTTGGCGACGAGCGGGTCGGCGAACGCCGTGACGTAGTTCCCCAGCCCGACCCAGGTCGGCGAGCCCATGCCGGAGTACCGGGTGAAGCTCAGGTAGATCGAGTACCCGACCGGGTAGAGGACGAAGACCACGATGCCCACCAGCCACGGCGAGATGTATTTCAGCCCGAGGGCGAGGTTGCGCCGGTCCGTCCGCGAGAGGCGGTGACGCGTGCGCTCGGGGGGCGGGCCGGCGGCCTCGTCCACCGGATCGGGTGGTGCGGTCCCCAGGGGCGTTCTGGCCGTCAGTCCGGTCGCAGTCATCGTTCTCCCTCCGCTTCGGCGACGGCACACGTCCGTCGTGGCTGGATGCGGGCCGCTGGCGCCGAGAGGGCGTCGTGACCACGGTGTCCGACGCCACCGGACATTACTCATACCGATGGATATATTCAATGGTCCATCATGGACCCGACGGAAGGAGGGCCATGCGGGCGACGACGATGCCGCAGGTGGGGGCGCGGAACGAGCTGGTCGTCCTGCGGGCGATCCGCGTGTCTCCGGACGGCGTCGACCAGTCGGAGCTGATGGAGCGCTGCGGCCTGTCGCGCCAGGCGGTCTCGCAGATCACCCGCAGGCTGATCGACCGCGGGCTCGTGCGCGCGACGCCCGTGCACACGAACCGACGCGGCAAGCCCGCGATGTCGATGCAGGTCGAGCCCCGGGCGATGCTCGCCGCCGGCGCCCACCTGGATCCTGCCCACATCACGGTCACTCTGGTCGACATGCGCGCCCGACCGATCGCGAAGAGGTCGCTCGCGCGTCCCGGGGAGGACCCGGAGGCCGACGTCGAACGCATCGGCGAGGCACTGGACGACATGCTCCGAGAGCTCGGGGCCGGGCTGCCCGGCGGCAGCGCCGGCACGATCGGGATGGGCGTCCAGGGGATCGGCGTCGCCGCGCCGGGCGGTCTGGACGCCGCCCACGGCACGGTGGTCGCTCCACCGTGGCTGCCGGGCTGGCGCGACGTGCCGCTGCTCGACCTGATCCGCGCGCGGACCGGCCTGCCCGCAGTCCTGGACAAGGACACCAACGCCGCGCTGACCGCCGAGTGCTGGCCCGGTCGGTTCGCCGTACAGGAGACCGTCCTGTACCTGTACGTCGGCGCGGGCGTGGGGTCCGCCGTCGCTGGCGACGGCACCATCCACCGTGGGGCCACGGTCCAGGCCGGGGAGATCGGCCACCTCCCCACCGGTGTCGACTCCACCCGGTGCCGCTGCGGCCGCCTGTCGTGCCTCGCGCTCCACACGGACATGAACCGCTTCCTGGACAAGGCGCGGCGCGCCGGCGTACCGCTGGACCCTCACGACACCGACGCGGCGGCCCTCGCCACCCTGCAGGAGCGGACGCGCGGCGACGCCGCGGCACGGACGCTGGTCGAGGAGTACGGGGCCGCGCTGGGCGAGGCCGTGCGCACCCTGATCAGCATCCACGACCCGCACCGCGTCATCGTCGGCGGCCCCTACTGGGGGTATCTGGCCGAGCACGCCATGCCCCAGGTGCAGCGCGTGGCGCGACGCGCGCGGGACGGCGCGCACGACGTCCCGGTGACGTCGTCCACGTTCGGCGACGACGTGGGGGCGATCGGTGCCGCCACGCTCTTTCTCGAGCGCAAGCTCTCGCCGGCCACGGCCTGAGACTGCCCTGGCATGTTGTGGGCGCTCGTCTTGCGTTGTTCGGTCACCGAATAGCGCCGAACGAGCGCCCACAACACCTACAGGCCGAGAGGCTCCAGGACGTCGGCGAGCTCGCGCCGGACGGCGGAGCGGGCGGCGTCGGCGTCGGGCTGCTCCAGCGCCACGTGGGCGAGGTCGCGGCACCGCGCGAACGACACCTCCGCCAGCACGGCGGCGACGTCCGCGAGCGCCCGCGGCGTCATCGACAGCGACTTCACGCCGAGGCCCACGAGCACGGGGGCCAGGACGGCGTCGGCCGCCGCCTCCCCGCACACCCCGACCGGCCGGCCGTGCGAGTGCGCGCCCTCGCAGGTGGCGCGCACCAGCTCGAGGACGGCGGGCTGCCACGACGTGGACAGCGCGGCGAGGTCGCCGAGCATCCGGTCGGCCGCCATCGCGTACTGCGTGAGGTCGTTGGTGCCGATGCTGCCGAACGTGGCGTGCTCGAAGATCCACCGCGACCGCAGCGCGGCGGCGGGGACCTCGATCATCGCGCCGGCGCGACCCAGCCCGTGCGCCTCGCAGGCGGCGACGAACGACCGCGCCTCGTCGGTCGTGGCGACCATGGGCGCCATGACCCACACGTCGGCGGACTCCGCCTCGGCGGCCGCCGCGATGGCCTGGAGCTGCCGGTCCAGCACCTCCGGGTGGGCGACGGCGGTGCGCAGGCCCCGGACGCCGAGCGCCGGGTTGGGCTCGTCGTCGGCGGTGACGAACGGCAGCGGCTTGTCGGCCCCGGCGTCGAGGGTGCGCACCACGACCTTGCGGCCCGCGAACGCGGACAGCACGCCCCGGTAGGCCGCGACCTGCTCCTCCACGGTCGGCTCGACGTCGCGCCCGAGGAAGCAGAACTCCGTGCGGAACAGGCCCACGCCCTCGGCGTGCGCGGCGACGGCGGCCTGCGCGGCCTCCGGGTCGGCCACGTTGGCGAGCAGCTCCACCCGGTGCCCGTCGGAGGTGCGGCCGTGGCCGTCGAACTCGCGCTCGACGCGCACGGCCGCGCGCGCCGCCTCGACCTCGGCGTCCGACGGGTCCCGCAGCACGGTGCCCGCGCCGCCGTCGACGACGACGGTCTCGCCCTCGGCGATGCCCTCCGCACCTCGCGCCGCGACGACGGCGGGGATGCCGAGCGCGCGCGCCAGGATCGCGGTGTGCGACGTCGGCCCGCCGCCGCTGGTGACGATCGCGACGACCGCCTCCGGGTCGAGGGTCGCCGTGTCGGCGGGCGCCAGGTCCTCCGCGACCAGCACGAACGGGTGCCCCGGCGAGGGGACGCCCGGCGGGCGCACGCCGGTGAGCTCGGCGACGATGCGGTCGCGCACGTCGCGCACGTCGCGGGCCCGCTCGCTCAGCGGCGGGCCGAGCGGCTCGAGCTGCGCGGCCAGTGCGTTCGCGGCGTCCCACACGGCCCGCTCGGGGGTCGCGGCGGACTCGCGGACCCGCCGCTCCGCGTCGGCGGCGAGGGTGGGGTCGGCCGCCATCGCGGCGGTCACGGCGAGCACGTCGGCCGCCGTCCCCGTGGCCTGCGCCGCCTGCGCGGCGAGGCGGTCCCGGACGGCCGACGTCGCGGCGCCCAGCCGGGACACCGCGTCGTCGGCACCGGCCGTGCCCGACGCGTCGATCGTCGCCTCGGGGGGCTCCGGGACGGGGGCCGGCATCGTCACGACGACGCCGGCCGCCCGCCCGGGGCTCACCGGGGCACCGGTGAGGGTGGTGCTCATCAGCCCGCGTCCTTGCCCTTCCCGGTGGTGTCCCCGCCGTCCGGGGCGCCGGCCGCCGCGGCCGCGGCGGCGTCCTCCTTCTGCTGCTCGACGCCCTGGTCGCCGACGACGGCGGCGGTCGCCTCGGGGTCGTCCTCGCGGCCCGGGGTCTTGAGGTTCCACTTCGTGATGACGAACCGGAACAGGACGTAGTAGAGGACGCCGTACCCGAGGCCGATCAGGACGAGCAGCACGGGCATCTCGGCGATGCGGAAGTTCAGCAGGTAGTCGATGGCGCCCGCGGAGAACCCGAAGCCGTCGCGGATGCCGAGCGCGTTGACGAGCGCGAGCGAGCTGCCGGTGAGCACCGCGTGGATCGCGTACAGCGGGTAGGCGACGTAGACGAACGCGTACTCGAGCGGCTCGGTGACACCGGTGACGAAGGCGACGAGCGCGGCGGAACCGAGCACGCCGGCGATCACCTTGCGGTTCTTCGGCTTGGCGGTGTGGATCATCGCGAGGGCCGCTGCCGGCAGGGCGAACATCATGATCGGGAAGAAGCCGGTCATGAACGCGCCCGCCGTGGGGTCGCCGTTGAGGAAGCGGGCGATGTCGCCGTGGACGATCTCCCCTGCAGCGGTCTCGTACGAGCCGAACTGGAACCAGGGCAGCGAGTTCAGCAGGTGGTGCAGACCGAACGGCAGCAGAAGCCGGTTGACGGTGCCGAAGACGAAGCCGCCGAGCACGGTGGAGCCGGTGACGAACGCACCGATCTGGTCGTTGAACAACCAGTCGAACGCCGGGTAGATCAGCGAGAAGACCACGCCGATGAGGACCGAGACGCCCGCCGTGACGATGGGGACGAACCGTCGCCCGCCGAAGAACGCCAGGTAGGCGGGCAGCTTGATCCGGTAGAACTTCTGGTACAGCAGCGCCGCGGTGAGGCCGATGACGATGCCGCCGAGCACGCCGTAGTTGATGAGGATCTGCTCGCCGTTGTCGTCGACGCCCAGGCCGATGGCCGGCGACAGCACGTCGGTGACGCCCGTGAACACGAGGTACCCGATGAGCGCCGCGAGGCCCGTGGTGCCGTCGGACTTGCGGGCGTACCCGACTGCGACGCCCAGGGCGAAGAGCACGGGCAGGTTGTCGATCAGGGCGCTGCCGGCAGCTCCGAGGACGTCGGCGACGGGCTGCATCCACGGGAGGGTGCCGGCGACACCGTCGGCGCCCAGCATGTCGGGCTGGCCGAGGCGCAGCAGCAGCGCGGCGGCGGGCAGCGAGGCGATGGGCAGCATCAGCGAGCGGCCGACGCGCTGCAGCTGCGCCAGGCCGGGGACTCCCCGCTTCTGCTTGGTCTCTGCGACCGTGGTCATGGTTCTCCTCCGATGGATGGCCCGGGGGCGGGCATGTCCGGCAGGCCGTGCCTGCGTCGTCCGGCGGCAGTGTCGCGACGTCGGGGCGTCATTGCCGGTGATCCACACGCTGCCACCGGCAGGTTGTCTGGACCACTTGCAGGAAGAGTGGTCTAGACCTCATGATGTGTCAACCCCGCGCTCTCCGCCGGGGGACAGCGCACCGGTGGCGGGCGGCGATGCCCGAGAGACACCCGATACTGGTGCCGATGTCGCACAGCACGCAGATCGATGCCGATCACAGGGCAGGACAGGACACGCGGATGGTCAGGGACAGCGCTCGCTCCGGCGAGCACAAGTACCTCGCGGTGCGCGCGTTCCTCGCCGACCTCGTCACGACGGAGCTCGCCGTCGGCGACGCCATCCCCTCCGAGCGCAGCCTCACCGAGAAGTTCGGCGTCTCCCGCATGACCGTGCGGCAGGCGATCGACGCTCTGGTCACCGAGGGCGTGCTCGAGCGCGCACAGGGCCGCGGCACGTTCGTGGCCCCGCCCCGCGCCGACTTCGAGATGCGCCTGACGACGTTCGGCGAGGAGGCACGGCGCCGCGGCCTCGTCCCCGGCGCCACGGTGCTGCGGTGCGAGCAGCTCCCCTCACCAGCCGTGGTCGCCGAGGCGCTGGACCGCGAGGTCGGCACCCCGGTGCACCACGTGGTGCGGCTGCGCACCGCCGACGGCAACCCGATGAGCGTCGAGGAGTCGTGGATCCCCGTCGACCTCGCACCCGACCTGCTCGACGACGGCGTCCCCGACAGCCTCTACGCCGCGCTGCGCGAGCGCGGCCTCGACCCGACCTGGGGCGAGGAGGTCATCACGGCCGCCGACGCCACCCCCGAGGAGCTCGAGTCCCTGCAGATGCAGGGCTCCCGCGCCGTCATGCGGACCGCCCGGCGCACCTTCGGCGGCGACGCCGCCGTCATGTACTCCCGTGCCAGCTACCGCGGCGACCGGTACAGCGTCTTCGTGCCGCTGCGCGAGGCGCGGCCCACGCTCGTCCCCCGCACCCGGTCCGCCGGCGACGCCGGCCGCCCGGCCCAGCCTTCCGCACCCCCCGGACGCATCCCCGAAGGGAGCCCCCGATGAGCACGCCCGACCCCGACGCGCAGCTCGCCGCCTCGATCCTCGCCGGCCTCGGCGGGGTGGAGAACATCGAGGAGATCGACCCGTGCACCACCCGGCTGCGGTCCCTCGTCAAGGACCCGGCGCTCGTCGACCCCGCGCTGCTGAAGCGCGCCGGCGCGTTCGGCGTGATGATCAACGGGCGGGTCGTGCAGGTCGTCGTCGGCCCGCGCGTCGACACGATCGCCTCCGACCTCGCCGAGCTCATGTGACCCCGACGCACGCGAGCCAGGCGGCCCCGCCCCCACCGACCCCCGGAATCTCCACCCGGACCCACCAAGGAGCATCATGAGCAAGGCACAACAGATCCTCGACGCCCTCGGCGGCGACGACAACATCGTCGACCTCGAGCCGTGCATCACCCGCCTGCGCGTCGAGGTCGAGGACCCCGCCAAGGTGGACGACGCCGCCCTCACCGCGGCCGGCGCCATCGCCGTCGTGCGCTCCGGCATCGCGATCCAGGTGATCGTCGGCCCCGAGGCCGACACCCTCGCCTCCGACATCGAGGACCTCCGCTGATGACGGCGCTGACCGTCCTCGCGCCCGTCACCGGCACCGTCGTCGACGTGTCCGAGGTGGACGACCCGGTGTTCTCCGCCGGCCTCGTCGGCCCCGGCCTCGCGATCGAGCCCGACGGCGCCCG
Organism: Isoptericola sp. NPDC057391; assembly: GCF_042668085.1. NCBI lineage: Bacteria > Bacillati > Actinomycetota > Actinomycetes > Micrococcales > Promicromonosporaceae > Isoptericola > Isoptericola sp. NPDC057391. The sequence continues at coordinate 15,407 of NZ_JBHVBO010000092.1, forward strand.
CGGGGGCGAGGCGGTCGCGCCCATCACGGGCACGATCGTCAAGCTCCACCCGCACGCGTTCGTCGTGCAGCACGACGACGGCCGCGCCGTGCTCGTGCACCTCGGCATCGACACCGTCAAGCTCGGCGGCGAGGGCTTCACCACCCACGCCTCCGAGGGCGACGTCGTGCAGCGCGGCACCGTGCTGGTCACCTGGGACCCGGCGACCGTGCGCGAGGGCGGCAGGTCCGCCGTCTGCCCCGTCGTCGCGCTCGAGGCCACGCCCGACGCCGTCGACCGGCTGGCCCAGGTCGGCACGACGGTGGAGCACGGCGAGGACCTGCTCACCTGGGGCTGAGCCACCCGCCGAGGTAGTTCGAAAACTGCCGAGGTAGTTCGAGACTTGCCGAGGTAGTTCGCAGGGCCGCGAGGTAGTTCACTACCTCGCGAGACTCGAACTACCTC
>NZ_JBHVBO010000093.1:0-15840 GCF_042668085.1 Isoptericola sp. NPDC057391
CCTCAAGACTGGGATATGAGGATCAATTCAGCACGCTCGATGCGTTGCCGGGGGTCAGTCCGCGGAGGCGGCCGTCGGCGCGGTCGTGGCGGACTGCGGGGTGACGGGGCTGACCGGGGACGCGGCGGTCTGCGCGGTCGGAGCCGTCGGGGCCGTCTGAGCGGTCTGGGCGGTCTGGGCGGACGGCGCGGTGTTCGCGCTCTGCGTGGTCGGCGCCGTCGTCGGCGTGGCGACCGACCCCGCCGTGACGGTCGTGATCGACGTGCCGTTCGCCGTGGCCGCCGGGGACGGGCCGGCGGCCGCCGCGGGCTGCGCCGAGGCGGCGCCGTCGTCGCCCACCTGGACCGCGGACGCGACGACCGCGTCCGCCGGCGTGCGGTCGAACGTGCCCTCGGCCGCGGCGACGCCGGCGCCCAGACCGACCGCGCCCAGCGCGCCCGTGACGATCCATGCGCTGCGTGCCTTCATCGTGGTGCTCCTTCGTCCGGATGGTTCCTGGCGGGTCCTTCCCGCCGACTGGTCCCCAGCCTCGGCGCCCAGCGTGAGAGGGCCGGGAGGCGTGGATGAGAGGGCTCTCAGACTGCGGCCGCCTGTGCGGTGGGCTGGTCGGCGAGGCGCTCGGCGACGCCGAGGAACGCCTCCACGACCCCCGCGTCCTCCGCGCCCGCGGCGAGCGAGACGACGACGGCGGCGGCCCGGACGCGCAGCAGGGCCGGCTCCACCGCGCGGCCGAAGACGTCGAGGCAGCGCTCCACCAGCCCGCCCACGCCCGCGTACGCGCGCGGGTCGAGCGTCGGGAGCACGGCCAGGTGCGCGACGGCGCACGCGAGGTCGTCCACGAGGTGGCCCGGCCCGAGCGTGTCGACGTCGAGCACGGCGCCGACGCGCGGGCGGTGCCCGGCGGTGGGCTCCAGCAGCAGGTTGCCGGCGTGCAGATCGCCGTGCGTCACCACGAGGGGGCCGGGGTCGCCCGCCGCGACGACCGCGTCGATCGCGTCGCGCAGCCGGGCGAGCCGGTCGGCGTCGACGCCGTGCACGGTAGCGAGCGCGCCCAGGTAGTGGGCCGACCGGTCGGCCCACGCCGGGCGGCGCGGCAGGGCGAGGCCGGCGCGCGGCAGCGCCGTCGCGACCCGCAGCAGCTCGGCCGGGTCGACGGCGGCGGGCTGGTCGGCAGAGGGCGTGCGCGCGACGAGCTCGACCACCGACTCCCCCGGCACCTCGTCGAGCAGCACGACACCGTCGGCGGACCAGGACCGGACCCGCGGCGCGGCGACGCCGCCCGGGCGCGCGGCGAAGAGCGCGTGCCGCCGCACGAGGTCGTCCACCCGCGTCGGGCGCACCACCTTGACATACGCGGCGCCGTCGCTCGTGCGCGCCCGCAGCACCGCCCGGCGCAGCGGGCGGTAGGTCACGGTCTCCAGGGACAGCAACGGCGCGGAGCCTCCCGAGGCGCGCAGCCGCTGGGCGACCTGGTCGGGCGTGCTGCCCGCCTCGAGACCCGGCAGGGCAGGGTCGTGCGGGTGACGCCACACGTGCACCGTGCGCCCGCCGTCGTCGAGGCGCACGACGCCGGGGCCGAGGTCGCCGTCCCGGCCGCCGCGGGCGCGGCGGAACGCGGACGCGCGGGCGCTGGTCGCGAACAGGTGCTCAGCCGCGCGGACGGGCCGCCCGTCGACCTCGCGCCCGGCGACGACGTCGTACGCCACGGTGACCTCGGCCCCGGGGCGCGCGTGCACCTGTCGCACGGACCACGACTCGAGCGCGGCGCCGTCCGCCGCGAGCGCCGCGCCCAGGACGTCCGCGGCCGCCTCCCCGGTGAGCATCTCGAGCCAGGCGCGGTGGTCCGCCGGCGAGGTCGGGGTGGGGCCGGACGGGGTGGGACCGGTCAGGACGGGGCTCGTGGGCGGCACGGCACCATCCGACGGGACCCGCGCGTGCGCGGGGTGAGACGCCGATGAGAGGTCTCTCATCGAGGACCCGCCGGCCGGGGACGGCGGGGCGTCCCCTTGCGCCGGTCCCCGGTGTCGTCCCCCGGGCCCACCCGGCACGGCACCCCGGTCGGACGCGCGGGAGAGCCCCGCGGCGTAGCGTGCCCGGCATGGACCGCGGCCCGCTCGACCGGTGGCGCCCCCGGCTGTTCCTCGCGGTGGCGCTGGCCGTCGTCGTGACGTTCGGGACGCTCGGGGCGTCGCACTGGCAGGCGGGCGCGCGTGACATCGACGCGCTGGGGCTGGGGCTCGCGCTCGTCGGGCCGGTCGTGCTGCTCACGCTCCCCCGCCGCCCCGTCCCCGCGGTGCTGCTGGCGGTCGGCGCGGTCGGCACGTACCTCGCGCTCGGCTACGCGTGGGGCCCGGCGCTGGGCGGCACGGTCGGCGTCCTGGTCATGGTGCTCCTCACCGGCCCCGCTCGCCGGGCCCGCGTCGTCGCGTGGTCGGGCGCCGTGCTGCTGTGGGGCGCCGTGGTGGCCGCGGCAGCCCTGCGCGACGACGGGACCCGCGTCGGCGGCCTGCTCGGCGGCGCCGCCTGGACCGCCGTCGCGCTGCTGGTCGCGACCGGCATCCGCGAACGGCTCGCGCGGGCCGCCGCCTGGCGGGCCGCCCGTGCCGACCGGGAGCGGACCGCCGTCGCCACCGAACGCCTCCGCATCGCGCGCGAGCTGCACGACGTCCTCGCGCACTCCCTGTCCGCCATCAACGTGCAGGCGGGCGTCGGGCTGCACCTCCTGGACCGGGACGTCGCGCAGGCGCGCTCCGCGCTCGCCTCCATCAAGTCCACGAGCCGCGACGCGCTCGACGAGGTGCGCGCCGTGCTCGGCGTCGTCCGCGGCGAGGACGGCGGCGCGGCAGCCGACGCCCCGGCGTCCGACGCTCCCGGGCCCCGCACCCCCACCTGGGACCTCGCCGCCCTCCCCCGCCTGGCGGAGCCGCTGCGCGCCCGCGGAGTGACCGTGCGCTTCGACGTCGACCCCGCGCTCCGGCCCCCGGGCGCGCCGCCCGCGCACGTCGCCGGCGTGGCCTACCGCGTGGTCCAGGAGTCCCTCACCAACGTGGGCCGGCACGCGACGAGGGCGCGGACCGTCGTCGTGCGCATCGCCCGCGACGACGACCTCCTGCGCGTCACGGTGGACGACGACGGCGGGCCGGCCGAGGCGCCCGACGGGGACGCGTCCGGCTACGGCCTGCGCGGCATGCGCGAGCGCGTCGAGGGCGCGGGCGGCACGCTCGACGCCGGGCCCGGCCCGCGCGGGTTCGCCGTCTCCGCGACCATCCCGTGGCCCACCCCCGTGTCGCAGGAGGACGCATGATCCGGGTGCTGCTGGCCGACGACCAGGCGCTGGTGCGCGGCGGCTTCCGCGCGCTGCTGGACGCCGAGGCCGACATGACCGTGGTGGGCGAGGCCGCGACCGGCGACGAGGCGGTGCGTCTGGCGCTGCAGCTGCGGCCCGACGTCGTGCTCATGGACGTGCGGATGCCCGGCGCGGACGGGCTGGAGGCGACCCGGCGCATCGTGGCGGACCCCGGCGCCGGCGACGTGCACGTCGTGGTCGTGACGACGTTCGAGCTGGACGAGTACGTGGCCGAGGCCATCCGCGGCGGGGCGAGCGGCTTCCTCGTCAAGGACACGGAGCCCGCCGACCTCGTGCGCGCCGTCCGCGTGGCGGCAGCGGGGGACGCGCTGCTGTCCCCCGGCGTCACCCGCCGTCTGCTCGCCCAGGTCGCCGACGCCACCCGCGACGTGCCGCCCCCACCCGGCCTCGACGACCTCACCGCCCGCGAGCGCGAGGTGCTCGTCGAGGTCGCCGGCGGCCTGTCCAACGACGAGATCGCGCGCGCCCTGTACCTGTCGGAGTCGACCGTCAAGACGCACGTCTCGCGCGTCATGGCGAAGCTCGGCGCCCGCGACCGCGCGCAGCTCGTCGTCGCGGCGTACGAGGGCGGCGTCGTCCGCCCCGGCTGGACCGCCTGACCCGCGCACCGGACAGGCGGCCGGCGCCGGGGGCGGCACGAGGGGACGACCGAGGTCGGTACGGCGGGCTGACGACGCGGCCCACCCCGCCGCGCGACGGTGGTGACGCAGGGTTCGCACCGGGCGGGCCCACCGTCACGAGGAGTCCACGATGCTCACCACCGCCACCGCGATCGCCGCCCCTGCGGTCGCCTCCGCAGCCGAGATGGGGCACCCGTACGCCGCCGGCGGCGGGCCGGGCTGGTGGATCGTCTTCCCGATCCTGTGGTTCCTGCTCTTCGCCACCGTCGTCTTCCTGATCGCCCGCCGCGCGCGCCGGTACGGCCCGCCGTGGGCCCGCGGCGGCGCGGGCGGCGTCGACGTCCTGGGCGAGCGGTACGCCCGGGGCGAGATCGACGAGGCGGAGTACCGGCAGCGGCTCGCCGTCCTCAAGGAGGACCGCCGCTGACCGCGCCCGCCTTCGAGCAAGCGATCTCTCGCGTCATCGGCCCCGATGGCGCGGGAGATCGCTTGCTGGAAGGCGTCGGTCGGTCGTGTGAGCGCCACAACGTTCTCGCCCCGTCGTGCGTCTGAGCAGGTGAACGGCAGACGACAGGTCACGACACGGTGACGATCACGACACGACCGGAGCGCTGCGGTCGCGTTCCCGGCACCCGCGGGGCACGGTAGTACCCCGCGGCGCGCCTGGTGCGCCGACGGCGCGGAAGGGGCTCCATGCGAACGGTTCCCAGCCTGAGGCGACGCCTGGCGGCGTCGGTCGTCGGCGTGCCGGTGGTGCTCGCCCTGGCCCTCGCCGGGTGCGCGCCGCTGTCCGGCGAGACCGAGCCCGAGCCGGGCGCGGCCCCGACGGCCTCCGCGTCCACGTCCGAGGACGGCGCCGGGTCGGCGTCCGACGACGCGCAGGGCCGCGCCGACCAGCACGCGCAGGAGCAGGCCGCCCGCGAGGCCGCGGAGAAGGAACAGGCCGAGCAGGAGGCCGCGGACAAGGCCGCCGCGGAGCAGGAGGCGGCCGAGAAGAAGGCCGCGGAGAAGGCGAAGAAGGCCGAGGAGAAGAAGGCCGCCGAGAAGAAGGCCGCCGAGGAGGCCGCCGCGAAGGAGCAGGCCGAGCAGGAGGCGGCGGAGAAGAAGGCCGCCGAGGAGCGCGACAGGATGCTCGAGTACGGCGACTCGGGCGAGCGGGTCGTCGCGCTGCAGGAGCGGCTGCAGGAGCTGGGCTATTTCCTCCAGGACGCCGACGGCAGCTTCGGCCCCGCCACGCAGCAGGCCGTGTGGGCGCTGCAGAAGGCCGCCGGGCAGTACCGCGACGGCGTCGTCGGGCCCAAGACGCAGGCCGCGCTGGACGACGGCGTCCGGCCGCAGGCGCAGTCGTCGTCCGGCAAGGCGATCGAGATCGACCTCGACAAGCAGCTGCTCATGACCGTCGAGGACGGGAAGGTCACCCGGATCATCAACGCGTCGTCGGGCAACGGCGACACGTACGAAGCCAAGGGCCGCACCTATCACGCGACGACGCCGCGCGGCTCCTTCGCGGTGTACATGGAGCGCAACGGCATGCACGAGTCCACGCTCGAGCTCGGGTCGATGTACCGGCCCAAGTACTTCTCCGGCGGGTACGCCGTGCACGGCTCGCCGTCGATCCCGCCCTACCCCGCGTCGCACGGGTGCGTGCGCGTCTCCAACGCCGCGATCAGCTGGCTGTGGGACTCGTGGGGCTTCCCGAAGGGCACCCCGGTCATCCTCTACTGACCCCGACCTCGCGTCACAGGGCGGTGCCGACCAGGACCGGCTCGGGCTCGAGGTCGATGCCGAAGGCGTCGCGGACGCCGTCGCGCACGGTGCGGGCGAGGGCCACGAGGTCGGCCGCCGTCGCGCCGCCGCGGTTGGTCAGCGCGAGGGTGTGCCGCGTCGACAGGCGTGCCGGGCTGTGCTCGCCCGCCAGCCCGAAGCCCTTGGTGAAGCCGGCGTGCTCGATGAGCCAGGCGGCGCTCGTCTTCACGAGCGTCGGGTCGACGACGCCGAGGCTCGGGCTCACGGTCGACTGCGGCGTCGCGGAGCGCACGGCGAAGCGGGGCGCGTCCGCGGGCAGCTCGTCCGCGGCCTCAGCCGGCAGCACCGGGTTGGTGAAGAACGAGCCGGCGGACCAGCGGTCGTGATCGGGCCCCTGCCCGGCGCCGGGCGCGACGCCCACGCCGTCCAGCAGCATGCCCTTGCCGCCGCGCAGCTCCAGCACGGCCTCGCGCACCTCGGCCGACGGCGCCCGCTGTCCCACCTCGACGCCGAGACGCCGGGCCAGCTCGCCGTAGCCGACGGGCGCCGACAGGCTGCCGAGCCGCATCTGCAGGTTCACCTCGAGCACCACGTACCGCGGCGTGGGGTACCACGGCGAGCCCTCGCCGCCGTCGGCGCGCATGGTCCGCTTGAGCAGCGACGTGCGGTACCCGAAGCCCAGCCCGCTGAGCGGGAAGGTCTTGCGGCTCCCGGTGGCCCGGTCCCAGGTGACCACCGACGCGACGACGCCGGACACCTCCTGGCCGTACGCGCCGATGTTCTGCACGGGGGCGGCGCCGACGGTGCCCGGGATGCCGGACAGCGCCTCGACGCCCACCCACTCGTTCGCGACGGCCTCGGCCACGAAGGCGTCCCAGTCCTGGCCGGCGGGCAGGCGCAGGCTCGCGCCGCCGCACGCGCCGTCGGTGCCGCAGGAGTCCTCGAGGTCGGCGTCGAGGCCCTGGCGCACGTCGCGCACGACGACGCCGGCGAACCCCTCGTCGGCGACCAGCAGGTTGGAGCCGCCGCCGATCACCAGCAGCGGCCGCCCGGCGTCGTCCGCGGCGCGCACCGCGTCGATCAGCTCCGCCTCGGACTCCGCCTCGACGTACTCGTCGACCGGGCCACCGACGCGCAGCGTCGTGAGCTCGGAGAGGCTCGGGGCTGCGCCGGGGCTGCCTGCGGGCGGGGCGGTGGTCGTGCGGGACGTCTCCAGGCTCACCCACCCAGGGTACGGCGGATCCCCTGCGGCCCTCGGCAGGGTTCCCGCTCAGCGGACCGTGAAGTAGTTCGCGTTGCGGGACTGGGACGCCTTCGTCGTCGACGTCGCCCGGTAGTGGACGGTGAACCAGTGGTGCCCCCGAGCGACTCTCGGCAGCACGATGGTCCGCCGTCCCTTGTCGTTCTTCGCGAGCCGCACGGTCCTGACGGCCTTCCCGTCGACCTTCACCACGAGCGTGCCGGTCGACGCCACGGCCGGCCATGCCTTGACGACCACCTTGACCTTGCCACGCTGCGCTCCTCGGAGGGACCTGTCCACGAGCGTGGCCGACGTCTTCGTGTGCGCCTTCGCCACCCGGATCGTGCGGTACGCCGTCCTGCCGTAGTAGATCCCGTCACCGGTGTAGACGGCACGCAACCTCGCCTTTCCCGGGGGGAGCGACTTCGCCCCGAGGGTGATCGTCATGGCCCCGTCGCCGTCGACCGCAGCCCGCCCGACCTTCTTCGTGCCGTGGTACACCGTGACCGTCCCGCGGGGCACAGGGGCGTCCTCCCAGGGATCCTCCGACACCGCGTACACCCGGAGCTTGTGCGCCTTGCCCCAGACCCACGGCGACGCTCCGCGCTCGATCGACACCGCCGCCCGGTCCTTGCGGACCGTGACGGCCATCGTGGCGCGCATGTCCTCCACGTACGGCGATCCCGTGACCTTCGCGACCAGCGTGTGCTTCCCGGTCGTCAGCTCGCTGGCCTTCAGCCGAAAGCTGTGCGCAGCCGTGTAGGTGCTGTCCACGTGCGCCCGGCGGATCAGGCGAGACCCGTCGTAGAGAGAGACGTCGGCGTCGAGACGATAGAGGTCGGGCACGTAGACGTTCACCTCCATCGTCCGGCTGATCGTGTACCAGAGGCCGTCGTCCTGGACCTCGTTCGACCACACCTGGAGCCGGCGCTGGGTCCGTTCGATCACGAGCGACCCGCTCGCGCGCGACGGCACGACCCCCTGGCCGCCGTAGTAGGCCACCTCGTAGGCGTACCGCCCCGGGTCCACCACCGGCAGGGTGAGCGTGGCGGCGCCCCCGGTCAGCACGGCGGTGGTCACCGGGCGGAGGCCGCCGTCCCAGAGCAGCGCGACGGTGCCCTCGGCGGGCGCACCGCCCGCGCGGACGGTCACCGTCGCGGTCGCCGCTGTCCCGTACTCCTCCGTGTCCGGGGCGTCGATCGTCACGCTGGACGGGACGGTGCCCGCCACCACGTCGAGCGTGCCCGTCCACTCGGACGGCGCGAGCTCCGGGCTCCCCGAGTACTCCAGGCGGACCTCGTGCGGTCCCGGGCTCAGCGGCAGCGCCGGGAACTGCAGGCGGTCGGTCGGCAGGAACGCGGCACGGAGGCCCTGGCCGTCGACGCTGACACGGACGTACCCGCGGTCGACAGCTGCCCCGTCGGCGGCGGTCACCGCGAGGGAGAGCTCGAGGCGCCCACCCTCCCACCAGGTGTCGAGCTGCTGCGCCTCGACGGTGGTGGGCGCCCGGCCGTCCGGCTCGGTCGCCGCCGTCGCGGGCGGCCCGACGACCAGCGTGACCGCCGCGACGAGGAACGCCGTCCACGCGGCGACCAGCCTCGTCCGTCCCGGCGCTCCTCCCACGCCGGGCGCCGCCGGCCCCGTCCTGAACACGCCCGTCATCCTCGCCCCTGTCGCCGTCGTCGGTGACCGAGATCGTAGTGATGGGGCATTCGTCCCGTCGAGAAACTTCACCCGCTCGCGACGCTGCGCGCGACCTGCGCCGGACGGCGGTTCAGGCCGGCTCGCGCGCCGCGTCCAGCGGTTTCGCGGCCCCCGCGACCAGCAGGCCCACCGCCACCGGCACCGCCAGCACCAGCAGGGCGTCGCGGTAGCCGACGTGCTCGGCGAGGAAGCCGATGAGCGCGGGGCCGACGAAGAACGCCGAGTACCCGACGGTCGAGACGACGGAGACACGCAGCGCGGCCCGCTTCGGGTCGTCAGAGGCGGCGGACATGCCCAGCGGGAACCCGAGTGCCGCGCCCGCGCCCCAGACCGCGACGCCCGCGAGCGCCACCCACAGCGTCGGCACGAGCGCGAACACGACGACGCCCACGAGGGCCGCGGCGCCGCACACGCGCAGCATGGTCACCCGGCCGTACCGGTCGATGAGCGAGGTGCCCGCGAGCCGCGCGAGCGTCATCGCGCACAGGAAGATCGCCAGGCCGATCGCGCCGACGGAGTCGTCGGTGCCGAAGCCGTCGACGACGGCCAGGCTGACCCAGTCGTTCGCGGCGCCCTCCGTGAGCGCGGCCGCCAGGACGACCAGCCCGACCAGCAGCGTCCGCGCCTCGCGCCAGGTCGCCAGGGTGTCGCGCAGGGTGTGGCCGGTGCCCGTGTCGACGGCGGTGGCCGGGTCGGCCTGCGGGTCCGGCGCGGGCGCGCCCGCGGCCGCGGCGTCCGCCGTCGGCTCGAAGAACCGCACGCAGGCCACGACCACCAGCAGGTCGATCACCATCACGGTGATGACGTGCCCGGGCAGCGAGGCGCCGGCGTGCGCCGCGACGGCGCCGATGCCCGCGCCCGCGACGGTGCCGAGGGAGAAGCCTGCGTGGAAGCGCGGCATGACGGACCTGCCCAGGCGCTGCTCGACGACGGCGCCCTCGAGGTTCATCGCCGCGTCCCAGATGCCCACGCCCATGCCGCCGAGGAAGAGGCCGACGCGCACCAGCATCGCGTGGTCGCCCTCGACGGCGAGGGTGGCGACGGCGAAGCCGGCGGCCGCGAGCGCGGCGAACGACACGCAGGTGCGGCCGGCGCCGATGCGCGAGGCGATCATGCCCGACAGCGGCAGCGCGACGAGCGAGCCGATGGCGCCGGTGAGCAGCAGCACGCCCATCTCCGCCTCCGAGAAGCCGAGGCCGTCGCGCACCGCCGGGATGCGGGAGGCCCACGTGGCCATGCCGATACCCGCAACGACGAAGACGACGAAGACGGCCCACGCGGCGCGCACGGCGTGCGGCGTCGGCGCGGTGCGGCGCTCGGGCGGCAGGTCGGTGCTCACGGTCCGACGCTTCCGGATTCCGCCACGCGGGTCAAATCGATTCGAGCCAGCGCCGGTCATCGCGGGTAGGCTTCGCCCCGGACCTCGCCGGAAGGAGCCCCATGGGCCGCAGCAACGCCCGACCGACCCTCGCGCGGGTGGCCGAGCTCGCGGGCGTGTCGGTCTCCACCGCGTCCCTGGCGTTCTCGGGCGCGGGACCGATCACCGCCGAGACGCGCGACAAGGTGCTCGCCGCCGCTGCCGAGCTGGGCTACTCCGGCCCCAACCCGCTCGGGCGCCAGCTGCGGTCCGGCCGCTCCGGCATCGTGGGCGTCGTCCTCGGCGACCAGCCCGGCCGGGCGTTCCGCGACCCGGTGGCGGTCAAGGTCCTCGACGGGCTCGTGGACGTGCTCGGCACCGAGGGCCTGGGCGTGCTGCTCATCCCCGGCGTGCGCGCGGTCGCCGGCCCGAGGGGCGAGGGCGACGAGGCCCCGCCCGTCCCCGTCGTCGACCCCCTGCTGGAGTCCGCGGCGATGGACGTGGCCGTGCTCGTGTGGGGCGTGCTCACGGACGACGCGACCCTCGCGGCCCTGCGCCGCCGCGACGTGCCGGTCGTCGTCGGCGAGGGCGGCCGCGTCGAGGGCGCGCCGCTCGTCGCGCTGGACGACCGGAAGGGCACGGGCCTCGCCGTGCGGCACCTGCAGGAGCTGGGGCACACCCGCATCGCGGAGATCACGCTGCCCCTGGACGCCGCGGAGCGGTCCGGCCCGATCGACGCCGCCCGCCTCGCGCAGGCGGACCGCACCTCGACGCGGCACCGCCTCGCAGGGGTACGGGACGCCGTCGAGCCCGTGATCTCGTGGGAGACGCCCGCGTCGCTCGTCGAGCACGGGCGCGACGCCGCCACGGAGATCCTCGGCGCCTGGGTGCCCGAGACGGAGCGCCCGACGGCGATCGTCGCCCACTCCGACCTGCTCGCCGCGGGCGCCGTCATCGCCGCCCGCGAGCTGGGGCTGCGCGTCCCCGAGGACGTCTCCGTCGCCGGCTTCGACGGCATCGACCTGCCGTGGCTCTCCCCCGACGTGCTCACCAGCGTGCACCAGCCGCTGCAGGCCAAGGGCGCCGCGCTCGGCCGCGCCGTGCTGGGCGTGCTGGCCGGCGAGGAGCCGACCTGCACCACGCTGCCCGTCGAGCTCGTGCCCGGCACGACGACCGGCACGGTGCCCGACGTCGTCCGCCCCGCCGACCCGCAGGCCTGAGCTCCGCCTAGCCCTCCGGCGCGGACGGTCCCGTCCCGAGCGCGGCGGCCACGAGGCCCTCGGCGCGCTCCCGCGGGCAGAACGCCAGCACCGCCTCCTTCGGCCCCTGCGGGGACTCGAAGCGCACGGTGCCGGCGGCCTCGAAACCGAAGTCGGTCATGCGGGCGACGGCGGACCGGTTGCGGGCGTCCGGCTCCCCGACCAGGCGGCGCGTGCCCGGCCGGGCGAACGCGAAGGCGAGCACGGCCGGGCCGACCACGGCCCACGGCGCCACCCCGTGGCGCGCGGCGGGCCCGTCGCCGCCCTTGAAGAAGTGCATGCCCAGGTCGCCGGGCTGCACGTCGTAGGCGGTCGAGACGGGGTCGTCCTCCGGGTGGTACAGCTGCACCAGGACGACCGGCTCGCCGTCCCAGCGCACCAGGTAGGCGTGGTGGGTCGGGAGGGAGTCGACGAACGCGTACGTGGCGCGCAGGTCCTCGCGGCTCAGGCCCGCCAGGCCCCAGAACCCGGCGTGCGGGCGGTTGACCCACGCGTGCAGCACCTCGAGGTCGGCCACCGGGTCCAGCACGTGGGCGGTGACCGTCCCCGCGCCCGGGACGTCGGCGCGCCACACCTCCGCGCCGCGCGCGCCGGACAGCAGCCGGTCGGACGCTCCTGCCGGGTCGGCAGACGGCGCGGTCGAGGGCGCGGTCGAAGGCGCGGTCGGGTGGTCGGTCGTCATCGGTCCTCCGGGGGGCGTCGGGTCGGCAGGGGCTCGGGGCGCAGCCGCGCCCAGTCGGTCTCGATCGGGACGGTGCGGGCGTCGGCCCACGCGGGGTGCTGGTCGGCGAAGTGCGGCGAGCGCGGGTCGCCGGAGGCGCCGAACGGCACGCCCCAGCGGCTGCGTCGCCGGTCGCCCAGGTCCCACACCCAGCGCGCGACCGACCCGTGCACGACGGCGTGGGTCACGCCGGGCACGCCGGCCGTGCACCGGACGGCGTCCCGCGCGCCGCTCAGCGGCCGCGCGTGCTCCGCCGGCACCTCGGGCGCCGTCGCGCCCGGGACCAGGCCCAGCGCGTGCAGCGGGGCGAGGCGGTGCAGGTCGCCCCACGTCGCGCCCGAGTCGTCGAGGTCCGTGAGCGCCTCGGCGGCCAGCCGGGCGCCGTCGACGACTCCCGAGGCGAGGATCGCCGCGAGCGCGTCACCGACGCGCGCGACGACGTCGAGCCACGGCGCGAAGACCGCGGGCAGGCCGTGGGGTTCGTGCAGCGGGGCGAGCGCCGGGTCGGCCGCGACGCGGCGCACGAGCGCGTGCCGCCAGCGGGCGAACAGCGCGGCGTCCGGGTCGTCGGCGTCCATCGCCGCGCCCGAGAGCACCCAGGCGCGCAGCCGGTCGGCGGGGCCGGTGGCCCCGCCGGGTCCGGCCGACGGGAGCCGGGCGACGAGCTCGGCCGCGCCGCCGTCCTGGGTGTCGGCGAGCACGCGGTCCTGGGACTCGGCGGTCTCGCCGTCGGGCGGCGGGTCGGCGAGCAGTGCTCGCACGCGGTCGGCGCGGTGCGGGGCATAGGCGTGGCCGAGGTCGTGCTCCGCCCGGGACGGGCGGTGGTTGGCGTCCACCGCGACGTCGGTCACGACGGCCGGCGGGGGCAGCTTGCGCCACCCCGGTGCGGCGCGGTCGGTCGCCGGGACGACGCGGCCCGACGGCGGCACCTCCGGCACGAGGCCCGCGGTGAGACGCAGCACCTCGCCGGTGGAGTCGGCGGCGAGGACGCGGTCCACGGGGTCGACCCAGTCGGCGAACGCGGCCGCGACGTCGCGCGCCGTGCGCGCGTGCTGGAGCGCGCGCCAGGCGGCCACGCCGGCGTCCGCGGTGACGCGCACGGGCCAGCGGAGGCTGTGCCGGTCCGTGACGAGCGGGCCGCGGGGCGTCTCCGCCCACCGGACGACGACGGGCCCGCCGCCCCGGACCGGCACGGTCTCGGAGCCCTGCGCGACCACCCGCGCCCCCGCCGCCGCGGCGTCGCAGCCCTCCGCGACCAGCTCGACGTGGTGCGCCATCGCGTTGGTGACGCCCCACGCGACCGTCCCGTCGGGGCTCTCGGCGTGCCCGAAGTGCAGCACCCCGGGGATGCCGGGGAACGCCAGCCCGACGACGTCGTGGCCGGGGCGCGCGAGCCGCACCTGCTGGTACACCCCGGGCAGCTCGAGCAGCCGGTGCGGGTCGCCGGCGAGCAGCGGCGCGCCGGACGCCGTCCGCGAGCCGGGCAGCGCCCACGCGTTGGACCCCGACGACGGGCCGCCCGTGCCGCCGTCGCGCTCGCCCCACCAGCCGACAGCCGCGCCGCCCAGGGCCGGGCCGAGCGTGCGCGCCACGTGCTCGCGCCACAGCAGGTGCGGGAACCCGCTGAACAGCACGTGGTGCACCAGGAACGTGCCGACCGGCGTCCAGGGCCGCCAGGGCTCGTCGTCGGGCAGCGAGTCGCCGCCGAGGGCACGCGCGAGCTCGGCGCGCTCCGGGGTGTCCCGCCCGCCGGCGTCGAGCCCGGCGCGCACCCCGTCGGCGTACGCGGCGAGCCACGCCCGCTCGGGCTCCGCGAGCGCCTCCCAGACCCGGCGCGTCGTGTCCGCGAGGCGCACCCTGACGGCGAACCGGTCCCACTCGAGCCCGGCCGGTCCGACCCGCGCGGCGAGCCGGCCCTCGCCGTACCAGCGGTCGACCTCGAGCTGCCAGCCTCGGTCCAGCGCGGTGACGTAGCCCTGCCCGTACGCCAGGTCCGCCTCCGAGCCCGCCCGCACGTGCGGCACGCCCAGGTCGTCGCGGAACAGCTCGAAGGGTCGGCTCACGGGGTGCCCGGGCGGGAGACGGGGTTGGCCATCGTCCCTGCGTACAGCAGGGAGGCGGACTGGTCGGTGAGGTCGACCATCTGCAGCGTGTTGCGCAGCTGCAGCCGGTTAAGGCACGAGTGCGCGAACCGCGGCACCCGCAGGTCGACGCCCCGTCCCGCGCGCGGGGCGAGGTCGGGGTGCTCGGCCGCGTGCCGGTCCACGACGTCCGCCACGACGGCCCAGAACCGGCCCTCCGCGAGCACGCCCTCCACCGCGAGGATGCCGGCGAGATGGCGCAGCACGCCGTCGAACACGTCGGTGAAGATCGCGAGCGCCTTCTCCTCGTCGTCCACCACCGACTGCACCCGCTCGACGCCGGAGGGCAGGGAACGCTCGCTGAGGACCGCGACCTCCTCCCCGATGTCCTTCATGAGCACCCGCCGCACCACGCCGTCGCGCAGCACGAGCACCACGTTCTCGCCGTGCGGCATGAACGCCAGGTCGTGCGCGCGCAGGCAGTGCACCAGCGGGTACAGGTAGGCGTCGAGGTAGGCGCGCAGCCACGCCTCGGGCGCGATCCCCGACTCCCGCACCAGGGCGGTGGCGAGCGACCGGCCCGACGCGTCGCGGTGCAGCAGGCTCGCCATCGTGGCGAGCCGCTCCCCCCGCGCCGTGCGCGGCAGGGGCGACTCGCGCCAGAGCGCCGCGAGCATCTTGCGGTGCGCGCTGGGGAGTGCGGTGCGGTGGTAGACGTCGCCGGTGTACCCGACCGACGCGCGCTCGCGCAGCACGCCGAACCCGGCGGCGCGCAGCGTGGGGTCGCCCTCGACGACGCCGGCCACCCAGTCGTTGATGGCCGGCGTCGCGCGCATGTACGCCGGGGACAGGCCGCGCAGGAAGCCCATGTTCTGGATCGCGAGCGCCACCTTGACGTAGTGCCGCTCCGGGCGGGTGCGGTTGAACATCGTGCGGATCGACTGCTGCGGCTGGTACTCGTCGGCGCCCGGGCCCAGCGGCACGAGGTCGCCGCGCGCGACGTCCGCGGCGAACGTGATCGGCACGCGGTGCTGCCACTGCCACGGGTGCACGGGCAGGTACAGGTACTCGGCCGGGTCCAGGCCGCGTGCGGCGAGGCGGCCGGCGAACGCGGCGCGCTCGGCGCCGGACAGCTCGTCGTCGTAGAGCGCCTGCTCGGTGAGGCCGGCGCCCACGGCGAGGTGGGTGTGCTCGCGCCGTGCCGCCAGCCACACCAGGCGGAGCCGCTCGCCCCGCTCGGGCGCGTAGGCGCGGTAGTCGTCGAGGGAGAACCCGATGCGACCGTTGTTCGCGAGGAAGCCGGGGTGGCCCTCCGTCATCGCGGCCTCGGCGGCCTGGAACGCATCGGCCCGGCGGCGGTCGTCGTCGCCGTCGTCGACCTGCTCGGGGGCGAGGGCGGACAGCAGCTCGGGGACCTGCGGTGACGCACCCGCCAGCTCGCGCTCCCGCTTGGCGCACGCCGCGGCGAGGGTCGACGACAGCTCCTCGAGGTAGGTCGCCCCGAGGTCGTCGGGGATCTGCAGCAGCGGCTGCAGCTCGGCCACGAGCTCCAGCACGTCCACGGGCAGCTCGGCGCCGGACGATGCCCTGCGCGTGATCGACGCCGGGTCCACCACCCAGTGCTCCAGCGCGAACGTGCGTGCGGCGAACCGGTACGTCACGCCGTCGAGCGCGAGCACGAAACGGCCTCGTCCTCCCGCCCCCACGTTGTGGGTGTGATCGTGGCCCGGTTCGGTGGGCGAAAC
>NZ_JBHVBO010000094.1:0-15748 GCF_042668085.1 Isoptericola sp. NPDC057391
GCACCCGGCCGGGTGCCGCGACAGATCGCGTGCTGGAAGGGCAGGGGGAAGGGGCCGTCAGTCGGCGACGCGGGCGACGAGGCGGCCCGTCGTGGTGCCGCCGGCGAGGCGCTGCACGGCGGCGGGCGCGTCGTCGAACGGCACCACGTCGGCGACGACGGGCCGCACCGCGGCGTCCGCGGCGAGGCGGGTCAGCGCGTCGTGCGCCGCGTCGACGAGGGCGGGCCGGCGCTCCTGGTAGAGGGCCCAGTGCAGGCCCAGCACGTCGTAGTTCTTCACGAGGGCATGGTTGGCGCGCACCGGAGGGACGTCTCCGCTCGCGAAACCGACGACGACGATCCGTCCCTCGAACGCGATGCACCGCGTCGACTGCTCGAACGACGTGCCCCCGACCGGGTCGACGACCACGTCGGCGCCCGCGCCCTCGGTGAGCTCCTTGACCTGCGCGGCCAGGTCGTCGCCGCGCACGAGGACGTGGTGCGCGCCCGCGGCGCGGGCCACGTCGGCCTTCGCCGGGCTTCCGACGACCCCGATCACCCGGGCGCCGGCGGCCGCGCCGAGCTGCACCGCGGCGGTGCCCACGCCGCCGGCCGCGGCGTGCACGAGCAGGCGCTCGCCCGGCCGCAGGCGCGCCTTGCGGTGCAGGGCGAACCAGGCGGTCTGGTAGGCGATCGTCAGCGCGGCCGCCTCGGCGTCGTCCAGGTCCGCGGGCGCGGGGTGCACGGCGGGGGCGGGCAGCACCGCCAGCTCGGACAGCACGCCGATGGCGGATCCCACGACGCGTGAGCCGGGCGCGAGCCCGCGCTCGCCGGCCGCCACGCCCTCGCCGAGCTCCACGACATCGCCGCACAGCTCGATGCCGGGCACGAACGGCGGCTCGGGCCGCACCTGGTACTCGCCGCGGGCCAGCAGCACGTCGGGGAAGTTCACCGCGACGGCACGCACCCGGACGAGCACCTCCCCCCGCCCGGGCTCGGGCACGGGCACCTCGTCGAGCCGCAGCACGTCGGCCGGCTCGCCCGGCCCGGTCACGCGCCAGGCGCGCATCGTCGCGGGCCCGTCCGGGGCGGCGGGGGCACCGGTGGGGGTCGTGCCGGGCAGCGTCGTCATCGTCGCTCTCGTCTCGTCGGTGTGGTGCCCGCCCGGCGGCGGACGGGTCAGGACGCGGGCGTGCGGATCCCGCGCAGGAACAGCTCGGTGAGCTGCTGGGCCACCTCGGTCTTGGTCTCGGGGCCCGTGGGCGAGTACCAGTGCGACAGGTAGTGCACGTCGCTGAAGAAGTGCGCCACGAGCAGCGGGCGCGGCACGTCGGTACGGAACACCCCGGCGTCCTGCCCCTGGCGCAGCAGCGCCGCGAACTCGTCGTGATACTCGCGCCGCCGCTGCGTGACCTCCTTGAGCCGCTGCTCGGTGAGCATGTGCATGCTGCGGAAGAAGACGGTGCCCTCGGGCAGGAAGTCGATCGACGTCTCGACGACGTCGACGCACACGGCCCGCACGACGTCCTCGACGGGCCCGCCCGCGGCGACGATCTGGTCGAGGTGGGCCTTCTGCAGCGCCAGCATCCGGTCGTAGATGGCGAACAGCAGGTCGTCCTTGGACTGGAAGTAGTGGTACATGGCGCCCTTGGTGACGCCGGCGGCCTCGACGATCTGCTGCACGCTGGTGGTGGCGTAGCCCTGCGTGGCGAACAGGTCCAGGGCGGCCGCGGTGACCCGGTCGGCGACGTTCGTGCTCTTCATGCCCCCATCCTTCACCCGACGGGCGCGATGCTCGCGCCGCCGTCGATCCGGAGCGTCTGGCCGGTCACCCACGCCGCGTCGTCCGACAGCAGGAAGGCGACCGGGCCGGCGACGTCCTCGGGCGCGCCGAGCCGCGCGAGGGGGTAGCGCTCGGCGACCTGCTCCTCGTGGCCCTCGTAGAGCGCGCGGGAGAAGCGCGTCTTCACGACGGCCGGCGCGACGGCGTTGACGCGCAGCGCGGGCGCCAGCTCCTGGGCGAGCTGCTGCGTGAGGTTGATGAGCGCGGCCTTCGACGCGCCGTAGAAGGCGATGTTCGGGCTGGACGACGTCCCGGAGATCGACGCGACGTTGACGATCGACCGGCTCAACCCCGCGGCGACGGCGTCGCGCGTCCACTCGAGCGCGGACACGACGTTGACCTCGAGGATCTTGCGCGCGACGCCCGGGTCGACGTCGAGGGCGGGCCCCCAGGTCGGGTTGATGCCGGCGTTGTTGACCAGGTGGTCGAGGCGGCCGTGCCGCTCGGCCACGTGGGCGAGCACCGCGGCGCGGTGCTCCGCGTCGTCGACCCGGCCCGCGACGGCGGAGGCACGGTCGGGTCCGAGGGCCTCGACGGCCTCGTCGAGCGCCTCCTGCTTGCGCCCGGTGACGACGACCGCGGCGCCCTCGTCGACGAGCCGCCGTGCCACGGCCAGCCCGATGCCTCGGCTGCCGCCCGTGACCAGCGCGACCCTGCCTGCGAACCTGCCCACCATCGCCTCCTCGCGAGACCGACGTACCGTCCGGTCGGTTTGATGCGGGAACCGTACCACGGCCCGCGCGCGACCCGCCCACGTCGACGTCCTGGCCAGCAGCGGGGACGGTCGGGCAGCATGGCCCCCATGACAGGCACGGACACTGGCAAGGACTTCGAGCGCCCGCTACCCCCGGACCCGTACTCGCTGCTCCCCGTCCCGGCGACGTTCACGCTCACGAGCGCGGACGTGACCGACGGCGAGCCGCTCGCCGTCGACTTCAGCGTCGACGGCGCCGACGTGTCGCCGCACCTCGCATGGTCGGGCGCGCCCGCCGCGACACGGTCGTACGTGGTGAGCTGCTTCGACCCGGACGCCCCGACGCCGTCGGGCTACTGGCACTGGACCGCCGTCGACCTCCCCGCGGACGTGACGTCGCTGGAGCGGGGCGCGGGTGCCGTGGGCGGGGCGCGCCTCCCGGCCGGGGCGTTCCACGTGCCGAGCGACGGCGGACGGCTCGGTTTCGAGGGCGCCGGCCCGCCGCCCGGGGACCACCCGCACCGCTACGTCTTCGCCGTGCACGCCCTCGACGTCCCGTCGCTCGGCCTGTCCGAGGCGAACAGCCCGGTGCACGTCGCGTTCAACGTCTACTTCCACGTCCTCGCGCGCGCCACGCTCACGGCGACCTACCGCCGGTGAGCGGCGCGACGGCACCAGGCCCGATGACAGGCCCGATGACACCCGGCCCGATGACACCAGGACTCCCCACGCTCGGCGACCTGCCCTGGGCGGCCGCCCTCGACCACCCCGACCTGCTCGCCCCGCCCGTCGCCGACGCCCTGCGCGCCTGGGCCGCGCAGGACGACCGGGTCGGCGGGCTGGTCGCCGTCACCGAGATCGACCCCGACCACGCGGACACGGCCACGCTGAACGACCGGCACGGCCTCCCGCCCGAGGCCTCCGCCAACTGCGTCGTCGTCGCGGGCCGGCGCGGCGACGTCGAGCGCGTCGCGGCGTGCGTCGTCACGGCGACCACGTTCGCCGACGTCAACACCCGCGTGCGCAAGCTGCTCGACGCACGCAAGGCGTCCTTCCTGCCCATGGAGCGCGCGACCGCCGAGTCGGGGATGGAGTACGGCGGCATCACCCCGGTGGGGCTGCCCGCCGGGTGGCGGGTGCTGGTCGACTCCCGCTTCGCCGTGCCGGGCGCGCTCGCGCTGATGGGCTCGGGGGTGCGGCGGTCCAAGCTGCTCATGCCCGGTGAGCTCCTGTGCGCGATGCCGGGCGTCGAGGTCGTCGACGGGCTCGGCGTCACCCGGTGACGCCCGCACGGACGACGACGCCCCGCTCCCGACCTGCACGGTCGAGGGCGGGGCGTGGTCGTTCAGCGCGGGTCGTTCAGCGTCGGACGGAGGTCAGCACTCCGCACGACCGCGGCGCCAGTACCCCATGAACGCGACGGCCTTGCGGTCGACGCCCTTCTCCGAGACGAGGTAGCGGCGCAGCGTCTTGATCGAGCCGGCCTCGCCGGCGAGCCACGCGTAGAGCACGGTGTCCTGCGCGAGCGGCTGGCCGGTCGCGTCGACGGGCACCTCCCAGAGGATGTCCGCGTCGATGTCGACGTCGGGCAGCTCGCCGTCCAGGTCGACGCCCGCGGCGGTCAGCGCCGGGCCGTCGGCCTCCGCGGCCAGCAGCTCCGGGACGGCCGGGGAGTCCGCCGAGGGGCGCACGCCCATGGCGAGCAGCCGGTCGGCGGCCTCCTTCACGGCGGGCACGAGCACGTCGCCGTGCTCGCGGTCCTCGCGCGGCAGCCACGAGATCCGCACGCCGGCGGGCGCGGCCAGGGTCCAGCGGTCCTCGCGGTGCGGCACCTCGAGGAAGACCTCGCCGACGGCGTCGTCGGGCAGCGACTCGCAGATCGCGGCGATCGCGGGGACGGCGGTCTCGTCGCCGGCCAGGAGCAGGGCGTGGCTGCGGGCGGGCGGGTTGAACTCGAGCCCGCCGTGCGGCCCGTCCGTGTACGCCGCGTTGGGGCCCATGATGACGAGCGGGGAGCCCGGCTTCGCGCCGTTGGCCCAGCGGGAGGCGGGCCCGGTGTCGCCGTGCAGCACGATGTCGACGTCCACCTCGCGCAGGTCCTGCCGCACGCTGCGCACGGTGTAGGTGCGCAGCGGGTTGCGGCGCTCCTCGGGCAGCGCGCGCCACGAGGTGAACCAGTCGGGGTTCTGCCGGTCGAGGTACTCCCAGCCGCCGCACGGGGCGGGGAGCAGGAACTTGATCCGCTGGTCCTTGCCGTTGTCGGCGAACCCGTCGAGGTCCTCGCCGGTGAACGTGATGCGGATGAACGACGGACAGAGCCGGGTGACCCGGGAGACGGTGACGTCGAACATGCGGTACGGCTGCTCGGGAGCGACGTCCTGCGCGGCGGTGTGGTCGGCGCGCTCGGTCGCCTCGACGGTCTCGGTCACGCTGGTAAGCCTAACCTCACCTGGCCCGGGGTCCGCAACCCCGGGTGACCGTCGTCACACGTGGACGGGTCCGGGTCGCCGCAGGTCCCCTACGACGCCGCCTCCACCGCGCCCGGCGCTCGCACCACGACGACCGGGCACGCCGACGTCCGCACCAGGGTGTGCGTCGCCGAACCCAGCAGCAGGGACGCGAAGCCGCCGCGCCCGCGGGTGCCCAGCAGGAGCCGCTCGGCGCCCTCCGCCTCGCGGTGCAGCACCCGGACCACCTGCCCCTCGCGCGTCTCGCCGAGCACCTCGAGCGCCCCCTCGGACGCGCCGCGCTCCCGCAGCCGCTCCTCCACCCGGGCCAGGCCGCGCTGCAGCACCGGCCCGGCGTCGGCCTCGGTGATGTCGTGCGCCTCGTGCTCGGTGGGGCCGCGCGACGTCACCCACTCGGCGACGCCGGGCCGCCACACCACGACGACCCGGAGCGTGCGCCCCAGCTCCCACGCGGTGTCCACGGCGGCGTCGAGGGCCACGCCCGACTGCTGGGAACCGTCGTAGCCGACGACGACGGGGGCGTCCGGCGGCAGGTCCGCCCGCGGACCCGCGGCGGGCACGACGACCACCGGGCAGTGGGCATGCGCGGTCACCTGCAGCACCACCGTGCCCCGGATCGCCTCGTACAGGCCGCCGTGCCGGGTGGCGCCCAGCACGAGGGCGCCGGCGTCCGCCGACACGCCCACGAGCGCCGCGGACGGCGAGGCGTACTCGACGAAGGTCTCGACCGTCACGCCGGGCGCGAGGTCGCGGGCCCGGGCGGCCGCCTCCTCGACGACGGGCCACGCCCCGCCGTCGCCCCGCTCCCCCAGGTCGTCGCCGTGCGGCCGCGCGGCCACCCCCGTGTCGTGGGCGTCGCGCACGTAGACCACGCGCAGGACGGCGCCGCGCGTGCGCGCCTCCCGCACCGCCCAGGCGAGGGCGACGTCGGCAGGCTCCGACGCGTCGTAGCCGACCACCACCGGGGCGGCCCTGTGCTCGTCCACACCGCCATCGTCCCTCGCCGCGGCCCCGCTCGAAAGACGGCGGCCGTCAGGCGGTCGCGCGACCTCGTGAGCGCCACAGCAGGTACACGAAGTAGGGCGCGCCGAGCAGGGCGGTCCCGAGCCCCGCGGGGATCTGCCCGGGGGCGATGACGACGCGTCCGAGGGTGTCGGCCGCGGACACCAGGACGGCGCCGACGAGGATCGCCACGGGCAGCACCCGCGCGTGCCGGGCCCCCACCAGGGCGCGGGCCGCGTGCGGGGCCACGAGCCCCACGAAACCGATGACGCCGACGGCGCAGACGGCGGCCGCCGTGGTCAGCGCCGCGGCCCCGAGGAGCACCAGCCGCGAGCGGTCGACGGGGAGGCCGAGGACGCGCGGGGTGTCCTCGTCGAGCGACAGCACGTCGAGCTCGCGCCGGTACGTCGCGGCCAGCGGCACCATGACGACCAGGGCGATGGCGACGGGCAGGAGCTGTTCCAGGCTGCGCCCGTACGTCGACCCCGACAGCCACGTCAGGGCGAGGTTGACGTCCCACGGCGCGATCACCAGGACGACGAGCGTGATGAGCGCCGTCGTGCCGGCCTGCGCGCCGATGCCGACGAGCACCAGGCGCTCGGAGCCCAGCCCGCCGCGCGACGACAGCAGGTACACGAGGGCGAACACGCCGAGCGCGCACGCGCCCGCCGCGGCCGACATCGGCCAGATGCCGACGCCGGGCACGAGCAGGATCATCAGCACGGCGCCGAGGCCGGCTCCGGAGGTGACGCCGAGCAGGCTCGGCTCCGCGAGCGGGTTGCGGCAGACGGCCTGGACGATCGCGCCCGCGAGGGCGAGCGCCGCGCCCGCGAGCACGGCGGCGAGCACGCGGGGCACGCGCTGGTCGAGCACGAAGCTCACCTGCCGCCCCGCCTCGCCCGCCACCCAGTTCGCCACGTCGCCCAGCAGCACGAGGCGGTCGCCCAGCAGCAGGCCGGCCACGACGGCCGCCACGAGGGCGACCCCCAGCAGCACGAGCACGGTGGCGACCCAGGCGCGCGAGCGGGGACGTCCGAGGACCCCGCGGGCGCCCCGCGCACCCGCGCCCGCGTCGCGCAGGCGCCGCGCCATCCAGACCAGGATGCCCGCGCCGAGCACGGTCGTGACGACGCCGGTCGGCACCACGACCGACGCCTGGGCGGGCAGGATCGCCCGCAGCAGCACGTCGGCCCCGAGCACCACGATCACACCCACGAGGGCGGCGAACGGCAGGAGGAGGACGTGCCGGCCCAGGCCCGGGACGCGCCGGCCCACGAGCCGGGCGATGACGGGCGCGGCCAGGCCGACGAAGCCGATGGGCCCGGCCACGGTGACCGCGATGGCGGCGAGCAGCACGGCGGCCAGGACGGCGAGCACGCGGGTGCGGCGCACGTCGATGCCGAGCACCCGCGCGGCGTCGTCGCCGAGGCCGAGCAGGTCGAGGCGGCGGGCCAGCAGGAGCGCGGCGGCCACGCCGACCAGGACGACGGGGGCCGCCATGCTCACCGTCCGCGTGCCCGACTGCACGATGCTGCCGCTGCCCCACGCGAACAGCCCGGTGGTCTCCTGCTCGAAGAGGACGAGCAGCACCATCGTCAGGGAGTGCAGCGCGAGCATGATCGCCGAGCCGGCCAGCACGAGCCGGGTGGGGCCGTCCGCCCCGCCGCGCGCGAGGGCGAGCACGAGCGCCGCAGCCGCCAGCCCGCCGACGAACGCGATGCCGCCCTGCAGGTAGAACGGCACGGAGAGGCCGAGGGCGGCCGCGGCGACGACCGTGACGTACGCGCCCGCGTTGACCGCCAGCGTGTCCGGGGACGCCAGCGGGTTGCGCGCCACCGACTGCAGCACGGCGCCGGCCACGCCGAGCGCGACGCCCACGAGCAGCCCGGCCAACAGACGGGGCAGCCGGGACGAGACGAGCACCGCGACGGTGCCGTCCGTGTCGGCGCCGACGACGGCGCGCAGCACGTCGAGGGCGCCGACGTCGGCCGTGCCCTGCGTGAGGTGCACGGCACCCAGCACGAGCACCGCGACGAGGGCGAGGACGAACGCCGCGACGACGCGGACGGGCGCCGCCCGCCGCCCCGGCCCTGTTCCGGAGACAGGGGCGGGGGCGGCTGACGGCGGGGAGGCGGTCACGGACATGCGGGGCGGGCGGTCAGGCGAGCGCGTCGACGAGCGCGTCGATGTACGCGGCGCCGGACAGCGGGCCGCCGAACATCCAGATGCCGTCCGGCAGGCGGTGCACGTCGCCGGCCGTCACGAACGGCAGCTGCTCCCAGACCTTGTTGCCCTTCAGGCCGTCGGCGAACGGGTCCGCCTCGGCGTCGTTCGCCATGTACACGAACTTGACGTCGCCGAGCTGCGTGAGGCCCTCGACGTCGGTCTGCGCGAGGCCGTAGTCGGGGTCGCCGCCCTCGGTCCACGCGTCCTCGAGGCCGACGGCCTCGCCGAGGGCGCCGAAGAACGACCCCGGGGTGTACATGCGCACCGAGACGGTGCCGTTGGCGATCCAGCCGTCGGCCATCGCGAACTCGGCGCCGCCGAGGCCGGCGTCCTCGAGCGCGGCCTTGCCCTCGTCGACCTTGGCGTCGAAGTCCGCGAGCGCCTGGGTGGCCTCGTCCTGCTTCCCGGTGACCTCGCCGAGGGTGGTCACGGTCTCCCTCATGTACCCGAGGGGGTCGGTGCCGTCGGAGCCGCGCAGCGTCAGGACGGGCGCGACCTCCTCGATCTGCGCGATGACGTTCTCGGGGAGGTCGGTGGTGGTGACCACCAGGTCCGGCTCGAGCGCCGAGATCGCGTCGAGGCTGGGCTCGCCGCGCGTGCCGACGTCGGGCGTGCCCGCGTCGATCGGCGCCACCGTGTCCCAGGTGTTGTAGCCGGCCACGTCCGCCTGGCCGGCGGGCTCGACCCCGAGCGCCACCAGGTTCTCCGTGAGGCCCCACTCGAGCGAGACGATCTCCGCGGCGGGGGCGTCGAGCGTGTGCTCGCCGCGCTCGTCGGCATACGTGACCGGGCCGCTCGCGGCCGGCGTCTCCGGGGCGGCCTCGGCCGCCGGGTCCTCGGTGGTGCCGCAGGCGGCGAGGGCGAGCGCGGCCACGGCGGCGGTGGCGCCGGCGAGCAGCGGGCGGGTGGGGGTGCGCATGGGTCGGTGTCCTTCGGGGTCGGTGCGCCGCACGACGGCGCGTCAGGGCCGGGCGAGGCGCCGGCGAGAGGAAGAGGTGCGGGGGTCAGACGGCGCGGGCGTCGTGGCGTCCGACGGCCTCGCACCGGGTGCGGCCGGTGTCCGGGTGGGTGGTCACGTCGACGCGGATGCCGTAGACGTCCGTCAGCAGGTCGCTGGTGAGCACCTGGGCGGCGGGGCCGGAGGCCCGCACCTGGCCGCGGTGCAGCACCACGACGTGGTCCGCGACGGCCGCGGCCTGGTTGAGGTCGTGCAGCACGACGCCGACGGCGACGCCGTGCTCGGTGGCCAGGTCGCGCACCAGGTCGAGCAGCTCCACCTGATAGCGCAGGTCGAGGTAGGTCGTGGGCTCGTCGAGGAGCAGCACGCCGGTGTCCTGCGCGAGGCAGGTCGCGAGCCACACGCGCTGCAGCTCGCCGCCGGAGAGCTCGTCGACGCCCCGCTCGGCCATCTCGGCGACGCCGGTGACGTCCATGGCGTGCGCGATGGCGCGGGGACCGTCGGCGTCCGCGGACCGGAAGCGCCCGCGGTACGGGTGCCGGCCGTAGGCGACGACGTCGCGCACGGTCACGCCGCTCGGCGTGGGGTGGCTCTGCGACAGCAGCGTGACCCGGCGGGCGAAGTCCTTGGGGTGCAGGGCGAGCGCGTCGGTGCCGCCGTCGGCGTTCTCGTCGGGGTTCCCGTCGCCGAGCCTGACGGTGTCCGCGTCGGGGCGGTGCAGGCGCGCGAGCGAGCGCAGCAGCGTCGACTTGCCCGAGCCGTTGGGGCCGAGCAGCGCGGTCACCGCGCCGGGCCGCAGCTCGATCTCCGCGCCGTCGACGACGGTGCGCTTGTCGTACGACAGCCGCAGGCCGCGCCCGGCCATCGCGACGGCGGGACGGGACTCGACCACGGGGGGCGCCGAGGGCGCCAGGGTCTGGCTCACGCAGGTGAGGCTAACCTTCACCGGAGGGTTACGTCATCCCCTCGTTGCGTAATTCCTTCTGTGACGCGGGTCACCGAGGGTCACGGTCGACGACATCACCGTCTTCCTGTTGACAGGAGCATCGACCTTCGTCAAGGTGGGCGAACTGGTCTAGACCAATGGAGGTTTCCATGACCACCGTCAGACGACGACTTGCCGCCGGCACGCTCACCGTCGCGACGCTTCTCGCCACGGGAGCAGCAACCACCGCCACCGCCGGCGCCACCACCGCGACGAACGCCCAGGACGACCTTCCCATCGTCAGCCCCGCACCGCAGGACATGCACCGTTCAGGTCACGACCTCCGGCTCTCGCGCACGGTCGATGTCGTGGTCGACGACGGCACGGACCCGGCGGCGCGACGTGCGCTGGAGGAAGTGCTGCGCGAGCACGGCGTCCGCACGGTCGCCCGGGAGGGGGACGCCCGTGGCCCGGCGCGGGGGCAGGTACGCGTCCTGCTCGGCGACGGCGACCGGACCGACGTCCGCTCCGCCCTCGGGCGGGTCGAGGTGCCCGACCGCGACGAGGGTTACGCGGTCCGCGTCAACCCGAACGACGGCCGCGGCACGGTGACCCTCGCGGGCCACGACGCAGCCGGGCAGTTCTACGCCGTGAGGACCCTCGAGCAGCTGCTGGACGACCGACGAGGCGGCACCACCACCGTGGCCGGCGCCACGGTGGTGGACTACCCGGCCATGCCGCTGCGGGGCACGATCGAAGGCTTCTACGGCGAGCCCTGGACGCACGCCGAGCGGCTCGACCAGCTCGCCTTCTACGGAGACGTCAAGGCGAACACCTACGTGTACGCGCCGAAGGACGATCCGTACCACCGCGAGAAGTGGCGCGAGGACTACCCCGCGGACAAGCTCGCCGAGCTCGCCGAGCTGGTCGAGGCTGCGACGGCGAACCATGTGCGCTTCACGTTCGCGCTCTCGCCGGGCAACAGCGTCTGCTACTCCAGCGCGGACGACCTGGCCGCCCTGGAGCGCAAGTTCCAGGCGCTCTACGACGTCGGCGTCCGGGCGTTCAGCATCCCGCTCGACGACATCGACTACTCGCGCTGGGCCTGCGACTCCGACCGGGCCGCCTACGGGGAGCCCTCGCCGGGCAACGCCGGGAAGGCGCAGGCGGACTTCCTCACCCGCGTTCAGCGCGACTGGATCGAGACCCACGACGGCGCCCAGCCGCTCCAGATGGTCCCGACGGAGTATTACAACACCACCGAGTCGCCCTACAAGGCCGCGCTGCGGGAGATGGACGGGGACGTCGTCGTCATGTGGACGGGCAACGACGTGGTGCCCCAGTCGATCTCCGTCGACCAGGCGATCGAAGCGGACACCGTCTTCGGCGGCCCGACGTTCCTGTGGGACAACTACCCCGTCAACGACTACGGCCAGACGAGCGGGCGGCTCCTGCTCGCCCCGTACGACGAGCGCGAGCCGGGGCTGTCCGACCACCTCGCGGGCATCGTCTCGAACCCGATGAACCAGGCAGCGGCGAGCAAGGTGGCCGTCTTCGGCATCGCCGACTTCGCGTGGAACGACCGCGGGTACGACCGCGACCGCAGCTGGGTCGAGGCGATGCGCTACCTGGCGCACGACGACCGCGACGCAGTGGAGGCGCTGCTCGCCTTCGGTGACCTGAACCACCTGGCGCCGAGCTTCGGCGACCCGTGGCAGCCGCAGGCGCCTGCCCTCGTGGAGGAGATCGGCGCCTTCTGGGAGCGCTGGGAGACGGGCCACCGGCGGGCGGCGGTCGACCGCCTGCGGGACGACGCCCGGACGATCGCGGACGTTCCCGAAACGCTCCGCAGGTCCGGCGTGGACCCCGCGTTCCTCTCGGACGCCGCACCCTGGCTGGACGCGAACGACCTGTGGGGCGACGCGTTGCTGGCCACGCTCGACGCCGCGAAGGCCGACCTGCGCGGAGACACGGAGCGCCGTGACGCGCTGCTGGCCCGGGCCGACGCCGCAGGCGAGGCCGCCGCGCAGGTGATCGTCGACCCGCCGGACAACCGCTGGGGCGCCGCCCCCGTGAAGCTGGGCGACGGCGTGCTCGACGTCTTCCTCGACGACCTGGCCGCCCAGCTCCACGGCTGACCCCGCGAGCCACCGAGCGTGCTGACCTGATCGTCAGACGGCCATCAGGTCAGCACGCTCGATACCGGACCGGTGACCCGGCGTCAGGCGCGCGTCGCCCAGAACGCCACCGCCGACGCGGCCGCGACGTTGAGCGAGTCCACGCCCCCGGCCATGGGGATGCGCACCACCACGTCGGCCGCCTCCACGGCGCCGCGCGAGAGCCCGTCGCCCTCGGTGCCCAGCACCATCGCGAGCCGCTCGGGCGGGTCGGCCACCAGGTCGTCGAGGGACACGGAGTCGTCGGAGAGCGCCAGGGCGGCGACGGTGAACCCGTCGTCCTGCAGCGCGTGCAGGCCGCCCGGCCACGACTCGAGCCGCGTCCACGGCACCTGGAACACCGTGCCCATGGAGACGCGCACCGACCGGCGGTAGAGCGGGTCGGCGCAGCGCGGCGAGACGAGCACGGCGTCGACGCCGAGCGCCGCCGCGGAGCGGAAGACCGCGCCCACGTTCGTGTGGTCGACGATGTCCTCCAGCACCGCGACGCGACGCGCGCCCGCACCCCCGCGGGCCGCGGCGAGCAGGTCGTGCACCGAGGGCAGCACGGGGCGGTGCATCGCCGCGAGCGCCCCGCGGTGCAGGTGGAACCCCGTGATCCGCTGCACCACGTCGTCGGAGCCGACGTACACGGGGGCGTCGGGGTGGGCGGCGAGCACGTCGGCCATGGAGTCGAGCCACTTCTCGGCCATGAGGAACGAACGCGGCCGGTGGCCCGCCTCGAGCGCGCGGCGGATCACGGACGACGACTCCGCCATGTACAGGCCCTCGGCGGGCTCGCGCACGGACCGGAGCCTCACGTCCTTGAGGTCGGTGTAGTCGTGCAGGCGAGGGTCGGCGGGATCGGTGACGCGGGTGGTGCGGGCGTCGTGGACGCCGGGCTCGGGGGTACTCACCGGGGCATTCTCTCCCGCGTCCGCACCGCACGGTTCCCCGCACCCCTCAGCGGGCGAGCACCTCGGCGAGGCTGCGCGCCGGGCCCGAGGAGCGCCAGGCGCCCGGCGTCGCGCCGTGCCGCCGCACGAACGCGCGGTGGAAGCCCGGCACCGAGTCGTACCCCACCCGCCGGGCGACGCGCTCGACGCTCGCGTCCGTCTCACGCAGCAGGCGCGCGGCGACGTCCATCCGGCACCCGGCCACGTAGGCCATCGGCGGCTCGCCCACGGTGCGGGCGAACCGCTCGGCGAACACGGACCGGGACAGGCGCGCGACGGCGGCGAGGGACGCCAGCGTCCACGGGTCCTCGGGTGCCGCGTGCACGGCGCGCAGCACAGGCCCCAGCGCGGGGTCCCGCAGCGCGGCGATCCAGCCCGACGCCGGCTCCTGGGCCTCGAGCCACCCGCGCACCACGTGCACCAGCAGCACGTCGGCGAGGCGGGCGGTGACGACGTCCGTGCCGGGCCGCGGGTGGCGCACCTCGTGGTCGATCGCGGCGACGACGGCGCGCAGCCAGTCACCGTCGGCGTCATCGGGGGCGGCGGCGGCAGCGTCGGCGGCGGGGGCCCGCAGCACCGCCGGCAGGCTCGCGAGAAGACGGCCGACGCCCGGGTCCGTGAACCCGACCGCCCCGCAGACGAGCGTGGCGGGCCGGCCACCGCCGTCGATCCGCAGCTGCTCGTACCGGTCCGCGATCACCGTGCGGTCGACGTCCCACAGCCCGGTGGCGGGGTCGTCGGCGGTACCGGTGATCGCGTGGCCGGCGCCGTGCGGCACGAGCACGAGGTCGCCGGGACCGAGCTCGTGGCGCCCGCCCTCGACGTCCACGACCGCGCGGCCCGCGAGCAGCAGGTGGAACATCAGGACGCCCGGCAGCGCCGGCATCGCGATGCCCCACGGCTCCGAGAACCGGCCGGTGGAGCAGAAGACCGCGTCCATCTCGAGGGTCCCGAGCACGTCGGCCCAGGGGTCGACCTGCGGCTTCCCGGCGCCGGGGACGGGCAGCAGGGCGGCGGCGTCGCTCATCCCCTCATCCTCCGCCCGTCCCGGACGAACGGTCAAGACTCCCGGATGTCACCTCATGGTTCGTCCGACTCCCGGGCGGAAGTCTGGAGCCAGGCGCCGGGGCCGCACGGGACCCGGTACGGCGAGGAGGACACTCATGGACGTCATCGTGATCGGAGCGACGCGGGGCAGCGGCCTCGCCGTCACCCGCGAGCTCGTGGCCGCGGGGCACCGCGTGACCGCGTTCGGCCGGACGGCGAGCACCGCGTTCGCGGCGCCGCTCCCCGGTGCGGGCGCGCAGCCGGGCCCTGGGCGCGGCAGCGTGCGGCCCGTGGACGGCGACGCCCTCGACGCCGAGGCGGTCGCCAAGGCCGTCGCCGGGCAGGACGCCGTCGTCGTCACGCTCGGCATCTCGGACAACCCGCTGGCCGTGCAGTGGCTGCGCCGGTCGAGCACGGCGCCGGACGTGCGCTCGCGCGGCACCAGGAACGTCGTGGAGGCGATGCGCGAGACCGGCGTGCGCCGCCTGGTCGTGCAGAGCACGTACGGCCTCGGCGACTCGTGGGCGCACCTCGACCTCACGTGGAAGCTGGTGTTCCGCTTCGTCATCGGTCGCCAGTTCACGGACTCCGCCAGGCAGGAGGAGGTGGTGCGCGCCAGCGGCCTCGACTGGACGCTCGTGCGGCCCGTCTCGCTCACCGACGCACCGGACGACGCGGCCGGCGGCGCCGAGGCGCCGGCCCACGTCACGACCGACGACACGCGGCGCGGGCTCAAGGTCTCCCGCACCCAGCTCGCGCGGGTGCACGCGGCCGCCCTCGCCGACCCCGGCACCGTCGGGGCCACGCTGAGCGTCTCCGCGTGACGCCCGCACCCCGCAGGGCCCCGACCGGCGCGAGCCTGTCGGGGCCCCGTGCCAGGATCGCCCGGTGAGCTCCCACGCCCCGGCCCGCACACCGGCCGTCGTGCTCCGCGACCGCACGACCGACGACCTGCCCGCCCTCGTCGAGGTCCTCGCCGCCCAGCAACCGGCCTCGGGCTACCCGCACCGGTGGCCGCTGCCGTTCCCGGTGGAGGAGTTCCTGGTGCGCCCCGACGAGGAGCGCGCGTGGGTGGCCGAGCTCGAGGGCGCGGTCGTCGGGCACGTGAGCGTCACCGCGGTGCCCGACGACCGGTACGGCGCCATCTGGTCCGCGGGCGCCGGCCGGCCCGTCGACGAGCTGGGCTGCGTGTCGGTGCTCTTCGTCGGCCCGGACGCGCAGGGCCGCGGCGTCGGCGGCGCGCTGCTCGACGTCGCCGTGGGGCACCTGCACGCGCAGGGCCGCACCCCGGTGCTCGACGTCGACGACCGCGACGGCGTCGCGCACGCCGTCTACCTGCACCGCGGGTGGCGCGTCGTGGGCGAGGCCCGGTTCGACTGGCAGCGCGAGGGGGCGCCCCCGGCCCGGATGCTCGTCCTCCCCTGACCGCGGACGACCGCGGACGACATCGAGCGTGCTGAATTGATCCTCAAACCGGCCGTTTGAGGATCAATTC
>NZ_JBHVBO010000095.1:0-13983 GCF_042668085.1 Isoptericola sp. NPDC057391
CGGCCCACCCGAGAGGGTGGACCGGCCGCCGTCGTCGTCAGACCCTCAGAACTTCTCCTGCATCTGCGGGTTTAGGGACCTGAGGTTGGTCTTCGCCTTCCCGTCGATCCGGTCGTCGATGTCGAACGTGTCGAAGCCGATGCCCAGGTCGTTGGAGTAGGCGTAGCCGTTGTACCAGTAGGTGGACCAGGTGCCGCCGCTGGAGACGCCGGCGCCGCGGTCGAACCAGGCGAGCTCGCGCGGGTTCTTCGAGTCGGTGAAGTCGAACACCGAGACCCCGCCCTGGTACCAGGACTGGACCATGAGGTCCTTGCCCTTGACCGGGATCAGCGAGCCGTTGTGCGCCACGCAGTTCTCGGTGGCGTCGTTGATCCGCGGGATCTTGTAGTAGCTCTGGAACACGAGCTTCGTGCCGTGCTTCCCGGCGTGCTTGCCGCCGTGCCTCCGGTCCCTCTCGATGTCGTAGATGCCGTTGGCGCCGAGCTCCGGGGCGTACTCGCCGGTGCAGGTCGCCAGCCCGCCGCCGCCGAGCTCGTCGGTGAACACGACCTTGGTCGCGTCGTTGTTGAAGGTGGCCGAGTGCCAGAACGCGAAGTTCTCGGTGTCGCGGACCGTGCTGATCACCTTCGGGTGGGCGCGGTCCTTGATGTCCATGAGGATGCCGTCGCCCATGCACGCGCCGGCGGCGAGGTCGTACTTCGCGTAGGTCGTGATGTCGTGGCAGCCGGACGTCGCCGAGGCGCTGCGGTCCGGGTCGCCCCCGTAGCCGCCCTTCGGGAAGAGGTTCGGCGTGCCGACGAGCCGTGCCGCGGCCGGGTCCTTCATCGGGACCTTGACGATCGAGATGATGTCGTGCGGCGGCTGGCAGTCCGGGTAGGACGAGCTCGGGCTGTACGACGAGACGTAGACGTACAGGTCCTTGCCGTTCTTGGACGGCGCCAGCGAGTGCGTGTGGGAGCCGCAGGCCGTCTCCACGGACTTGACGTACTCGGGCTCCAGCGGGTCGGAGATGTCCCAGACCTTGATGCCCTCCCAGGCGTCCTTCTCCGTCGCGGGGCGGGTCGTCGAGGCGCACGAGTCGTCGCTGCGCGACGAGTCGGTGGAGAGCACCAGGACGTCGCCGTAGACCGAGACGTCGTTCTGCGAGCCCGGGCAGTACACCTGCAGCGCCTGGACCGGCTCCTCGGGGTCGGACAGGTCGTAGACGGTGAAGCCGTCGTAGTTGCCCGCGAAGGCGTACTTGCCCTGGAACGCGATGTCCGAGCCGGTGCCCTGCAGGGCGCCGTTCTTCGGGTTGTTGCTGAGGTGCTCGATGTTCGACGACGCCACCTCGCCGGGCGGGACGTCGGGCTCGGCAGCGTCGGAAGCCGATGCGGGGGTCGCGAGACCGAGCGTTCCCGCGGCCAAGGTCAGTGAGAGGGCGACGCCGGCGACGCCTCTCATCCGTGAACTGCTCGTCCGTGGACTCCTCATCCGTGAACTCCTCATCCGTGACTCAGGGCTGGACGACGCGCGAGCGCCACACCTCGTTGTGTTGGTCACCCTGAGTGTCGTCTGGAAGCATCCTCCCCACCAGGCGTGCGGGCATCTTTTTACGCGGTGGCAACACCCTCAGGAGAGGATCTTCCGGTGACCTCAGACCCCAGGCTCCGTCGCACGACCGGCCGTCGCGCCGTCCTGACCTGCGTCGTCGTGCTCGCCGCGGGCCTCGCCGCGGGGTGCACCGCCGAGGAGCCCGAGCCGGCCCCGACGCCGTCGTCGGCCGTGCTCGCGCCGGGCAGGCCCGGCGAGCCGGCCCGGACGATCGCCCCCGAGGACTACGACGGCATGGACGACGCCGACGTGGTGACCGACGCCGACGCCGAGTTCATGACGACGATGATCGGCCACCACGCCCAGGCCGTGGAGATGGCGCAGCTGGTCCCCGAGCGGTCGACGTCGGAGCAGCTCGCGAAGTTCGCCGAACGCATCCGGCTGACGCAGGAGGGCGAGATCGACTACATGGGCCGTTGGCTCGAGGAGCAGGGCCTCCCCGTGCCCGCGGTGGCGACGGCGTCGCCGACCGCGCCGTCGGACGGGAGCGGCCCGCGCGCCCCGCAGGCCCACGACCACGACTCGATGCCCGGCATGCTCACCGACGCCGAGATGTCGGCCCTGGCGGACGCCGACGGCACCGCGTTCGACCGGCTGTTCCTCGAGGGCATGATCAAGCACCACGCCGGCGCGCTGGAGATGGTCGACGACCTCAGCTCCGCCGGGCGCGACGAGACCGTGCAGGAGTTCGCCGCGAACGTGGCGGCCGACCAGATCGCCGAGATCGACCGGATGTCCCGGCTGCTCGACGAGCTCCCCGGCTGAGCCCGGGCTCAGCCCGCGCGGGCCACCTCCGCGACGAAGGTCCGCAGCAGCGGGGTCTCGCCGTCAGCCGCGGCCCAGGGCCGTCACCATGAGCATCGTGGAGTCGTCGTCGGACTCGAGCCCGGCGAGCTTGTGCTCGATCACCTCGAGGTCGCGGGTGAGCCCCACGGTGGAACGAAGGTCCTCCAGCCGCTCCGGGAGCCGCGTGCCGCGCCGTTCCACGAGCCCGTCCGTGTACAGCAGCAGGGACTCGCCCGGCGCGAGGTCGACGCGTCCCGCCCGCACGGTCTCGCGCATCGCCCCGACCGGAGGGTTGCGGACCACCTCGACGAACCGGGCGCCCTCCGCGTCCGCGACCACCGGCGGCAGGTGGCCGGCGCAGACGTAGTCGACGGCGCCCGCCCCTGTCCCGGGGTCGACCTCGAGGATGCCGACCAGCAGCGTGGCCATGTCGTCGGTCAGGAGCGTCCGGGCGAGCCGGTCGAGGCCGCCGGCCGCCGTCGCGACGTCACGGTGCTCCAGCAGCAGGGACCGCAGACCGTTGCGCAGCTGGTTCATCGCCGACGCGGCGGGCAGGCCGTGCCCGGCGACGTCGCCGATGACGAGCGCGGTGCGGCCGTCCGGCAGCTCGAACGCGTCGTACCAGTCGCCCCCGACGCTGCCGCCGTCCGCGGGCCGGTAGCGGGCCTCGAGCCGCCACCCGGGCAGGACGGGCAGCTCCGCCGGCAGCGAGGAGTGCTGCAGCACCAGCGCCGCGCCGAGGTCGGGCCGCGAGCGCCGGTACAGGAGCTCGACGACGGTCCGGCGCGCGACGAGCGCCGCGCGGACGTCGTGGTCCGACCAGGGCTCGCACGTGCCGTGCACGGCCTCGCGCCACGCCGCGAACGACTGCCGCGGGCCCACCCGCACGACGGCGCCGCGCTCGTCGCGGTCGACCGTCTTCGCGTGCGGGTCGCCGCCCCACGTCACCTCGCGCGCGACCTCGCGGCGGAACAGGGCGAGCAGGTCGCCGTCCGGCAGCGGGGCGACGAGCGCGCCCGCGACGTCGCCGAGGCGGTCGGCGAGCTCCGGGTGCTCGCCGCGCAGGTCGTGGGACGCGTACACCGGCTCCGTGCCACCGTCCTTGCGGGGCCGTGCGGTCCGCCGCACGGCGTCGACCACGACGTCGGGCGCGTCGGGGACCAGCCCGACCGACGCCGTGACGTCCCCGAGGCGGACCACCGCGCCGTCGACGCCGAGGATCCGCAGCAGCCCCGGCTGCGCGACGGCGTCGGCGACGGGGTCGTCCTCCGCCCGCACCAGCGCGCCGAGCGCACGGGAGACCTCACGGGCCTGCTGCGCGTCGTCCGCGGCGGCCCGCACCACCATCTGCAGGGACAGCCCCGACGCGAGCGCCTCGGCCGCCGCGCGGACCTCGAGCGACGGGGTGTGCGGGCCGTCGACGTGGTGGCACGCGACCATCCCCCACAACCGTCCGCCCTGCAGCAGGGAGATCGACATCGAGGCGGCGACGCCCATTTTCCGCAGGTACTCGACGTGCACGGGAGACACCGCGCGCAGGCCGGCGAACGAGAGGTCGGTCGGCTCGCCGCGGGCGGGCAGCAGCGCGGGCACCAGGGGCCGGGGCACGGACGCGACGTCGTGGATGAGGCGCAGCCAGCTCTTCTCGTACAGGGCCCGCGCCTGGGGCGGGATGTCGCCGGCCGGGTAGCGGTGGCCGAGGAAGGGCTCGAGGTCGGCGCGGCGCGCCTCGCCCACGACCTGGCCGTGGTGGTCCTCGTCGAACCGGTAGACCATCACCCGGTCGAAGCCCGTCACCTCCCGCACCCCGCGCGCCGTGAGCTCGTACAGCTCCTCCAGCGAGGCGGCCGTCGCCGCCTGCCCGAGCACCGTGTACGCGGCGCGGTACGGCTCCGCCGGGTCGGCAGCCTGGTCCGCGAGCGGCTCGAGCTCGACGATCACGACGCCCTGCGGGTTGCGGTGGGTCGACGCGACCCAGGTACGGCCGCCGAGCTCCACGCGGTGGAGGGCGTCCGCGAGCGGCCCGCCGTCGGTGACGTCGTCCAGCCGGAGGGCCGCCGTGGCCTCGTCGCCGAGCACCGCGGTCAGTGAGAGGCCGAGGACGTCGGCCGGCTGCGGGCCGAGCAGCTCGGCCAGGTTGGCGGAGGCCTGCACCACCGTGCCCCCGTCGAGCACGAGCAGCGCCCCGCGGGGCTGCACCGCGCCGGGCACGTGGATGGGTTCGGCGGCGCAGGCGTCGAGGGCGACGTCGTCCGGGCCGTGCTCTGGGTCCTGCATGTCGACCACACCCGTTCCGGGCTCGTCACCGCTAGCTGCCGCGTCTTGGCATGGCGCACCCTTCCATACCGGCGAGCCCGCTCCAAACGGCCCGGGATCAGGGGGCGGTGACGAAGACGTCGAAGAGCTCCGGGTGGTGGCCGTGCACCAGCACGGCGAAGACGACGAGGTCGAACAGCAGGTGCACCGCCACCACGTAGGTGAGGCTCTTGTAGCGGCTGAAGATCCACCCCTGCACGAGGGCGAACGGCACGGTGAGCAGCGGGCCCCACTCGCGGTACCCGAGCTCCCACAGGAACGACACGAAGATCGCGGCCTGCAGCACGTTCGCGGTCCACAGGCCGAAGTGCCGGCGCAGCAGCGCGAACACCGTGCACACGAAGAACAGCTCGTCCCAGATGCCGACGGCGTTGACGCCGACGAACAGCCGGGCGACGTCCTGCCCGCCCTCGAGCTCCGGCCAGTTGAGGTAGGCGCCCGAGCCCAGGAAGTACCACGGCAGCACGAGGTAGCCCACCGCCACCACGACGACGAGGTACGCGTACTGCCCGCGCGACCAGCGCCGGCCGGTCGCGACGGGGAACCGCACCGCCCCCGCGCCGTCGTCGTCGCGGAACCAGAACCGTGACGCCGCCCACGGCACCAGCACCGCGAGGGACAGCACGACGGCGAACCGGGCGATGCCGGCGTCCGAGAGGTCCGCCTCGAGCGAGATCGTCGAGATGATGCCGAGCGCGACGGCGACGAGCCCGAGGTCGCGGCCCAGCCGCCGGTCGACGAGCAGACCCAGCGCGACGCCCGCCACGAGCGGCACGTAGGCGAGCGGGCGCACGTGCACCGCGAACAGCAGCACGGCCGACGCGGACACGAGGGAGGCGGCCAGGATCCGCGGCAGCGCGGCGGGGGCACGGCGGGTGACGTCCATCGTCCGGCGAGGATATCCGGCGGCCTGCGTGGGAGAATCCGGGACATGGTCGCGGGTCGCCGAGCGCACAGCCGTGACGGGGGTGCGCGCCCGTGACCCCTCGATCCACCGACAGGACGGCGCCGGACCAGGACGCGCCGGCGGCCGGCGCCGTGCAGGCGCTCGTCGCGGCCGGGCTTGCCCGGCCGGTCGCCGACGAGTCGTTCGACCGCTTCGCGCGGCTCGTGCAGCGCCAGGTCGACGTCCCCACCGCCCTCGTGACCCTCGTGCTGCCGGACTCCCAGGTGTACCCCGGGGCGCTCGGGCTGCCCGACCCCTACCAGGCCACGCGGCGCACCACCCTCACCGAGCCGTTGTGCGGCGAGACCGTCCGGACCGGCCAGCCCCTGGTCGTCGAGGACCTGCGCGCCGACCCGCGCTTCTCGAGCCGGGAGACCGTCACCGAGCTCGGCATGGGCTCCTACGCGGGCTTCCCGATCTTCGACCGGCACGGCACCGCCGTCGGCACGGTGTGCGCGCTGGACACCGAGGCGCACGCGTGGAGCTCCACCGACCTCGCCACGCTGGCGGACCTGGCCGCCGCCTGCACCGCCGAGCTGCGGCTGCGCCTCGAGCGGCAGCGCGCGCACCGCATCCAGCAGGTCGCGGTGCACGCCACGCGCCGCACCCGCATGCTGCTCGACCTCACCGACCGGTTCGCCGCCGCGACCACGCTCGACGAGATCGTGGACGCGTTGCGCACCTCGGGCCCCGGGCTCGGCACCGTGTGGGCCGCGCTCGCGCTCACGGAGCCCGGCGGGTCCGGCCTCACCCTCGTGGAGCGGGACGGCGCCTACCCGTACCTGCCGCGGCACTGGCGCTTCGACGACCCCGCGGTGGCGTCCGTCGCCCGCGCCCGCCGGGCGGCGTTCTACCGCGACGGCGCGGCCGCCCTGCGCGCCCAGCCGACCTGGGAGCCGTGGATCGACCCCTCCCTCGGCGGGCTCGCGCTGGTGCCGATGGTCGTGGACGACCGGCTGCTCGGCGTCGTCGTGCTGCTGTGGCGCGGCCCGCACGAGCACGACGACGAGAGCCGCCGCACGGCCGCCACGCTCGCGTCGTGCGTGGCGCAGGCGCTGGTGCGCATCCGGGTCCTGGAGGACCGGCACCGCGTGGCCACCACGCTGCAGGCGGCGATGCTCACCGACCTGCCCCACGTGCCGTACCTGGAGCTGGCGTCGACGTACGCGTCAGCGACCCGCACGGACAAGGTGGGCGGGGACTGGTACGACGCCGTCGAGCTCGACCCGCGCTCCACCGTGCTGATGATCGGCGACGTCACCGGGCACGACATGCAGGCCGCCGCCCGCATGGGCCAGCTGCGCGCCATGCTGCGCACCCTCGCCTGGTGCCAGGACGCCCCGCCGGCGCGGCTGCTGCGCGAGCTGGACCGCGCCAACCGCGGACTCGGGCTGACCGCGAGCGGCACCGCCGTCGTCGCGCGCCTGGACCGCACCGGCCGCGGCGAGCCGGGCAGCGGCGACGACCGCTGCCGGCTGTGGTGGGCCAGCGCCGGGCACCCGCTGCCGGTCGTGCTGCGCGCCGACGGGAGCGTGCACGAGCTCGACGGCCGCCCCGACCTCATGCTCGGCGTCGACCCGTCGGTCTCCCGGCGCGACCACGCGGCCGAGCTCGGCCCCGGCGACACCCTGGTGCTGTACACGGACGGGCTCGTGGAGTCGCGCACCGCGACGTTCGCCGCCCGCGCCGCGGACCTGCGCGGCGTGCTGGCGGACCTGCGCGGCAGCCCGACGGCCGAGTTGCCGCAGCGGCTCGTCGACCGGATGGTGCACGGGCAGCAGCGCGACGACGTGGCCGTGCTCGCCGCCCGGGTCCGCTGACCCGGGCGGACAGGGCCGTCAGGGGTGCGCGACGCCCAGCTCGACGAACATCGCGCGGTTGAGGCGGAAGGCCTCCTGCGCCTCGGAGACGGCGAGCTCGACCTCGGTGTCGTCCAGGTCGAGCCCGTCGAGACGCTCGCGGTACACGTCCTTGAACGGCTTGGCCCTGGGGATCTCGGGGAAGTCGTAGAACTCCAGGCCCGCCGCGCCCATGCGGTAGTGCCGCTGCATCATCCGCCGGATGACCTGGCCGCCCGAGAGGTCGCCGAGGTAGCGCGTGTAGGCGTGCGCCGCGTAGCAGGCGACGTCGCCCCCGACCGCGTGCAGCCGCGCCACGTAGCGCTCGGTCGCGGGGAGCACGCGCACGACGTCGCGCCACCCGGCGCCGTAGAGGTGGGCGAGGTCGCGCTCGATCGCCGGCACCCGTGTGAGCTCGTCGAAGACCAGCCCGCGCCCGCGCTCGTCCGCCCGCATCCGCTCGCTCGCGCCTTCGAGGGCCGTGTAGACGGCGAGCTGCTGTGCGGCGAGGTCGGCGTACGCGGCGACGTCGAGCCGCCCCCACAGGAGCCGTTCGACGAACCCCTCGGACTCTGCCTGCGAGTGCTCCGCGCGCGTGCCCTCGCGCAGCCGGACCGAGAGCAGGGCTGCGTCCGCGAGCACCGTCATGGGACCTCCAACGTCGGGTGTCGTGCCAGGTCATGGACGACCGGCAGTACCGAGGTAGTGACAGTTCGTCACGACCTGGCGTCACCATAACAGTCGAGGTAAGGGTTGCCTACCCTGATCTTGCAGCGCGGTCGCGCGAGCTGTCGGTGCCGACGGGCAGTCTGGGCCGATGACGACGAACGAGCTGCCCCCGGACGCCAAGGTCGTGCTGCACCGCTACCTGCGCTCGGCGCGGGAGGCGCTGGTGTGGAAGGTCGAGGGGCTGCCGGAGCGGGAGGCCCGGATGCCCCGCACGCCGACCGGCACCAACCTCCTCGGGCTGGTCAAGCATGCGGCCACGGTGGAGATCGGCTACTTCGGGGGCGTCTTCGGCCGCCCGTGGCCGCACCCCGAGGACGCGCCGTGGCTCGCGGCGG
This sequence comes from Isoptericola sp. NPDC057391, assembly GCF_042668085.1. Classification (NCBI taxonomy): domain Bacteria; kingdom Bacillati; phylum Actinomycetota; class Actinomycetes; order Micrococcales; family Promicromonosporaceae; genus Isoptericola; species Isoptericola sp. NPDC057391. Next base: position 8,544 of record NZ_JBHVBO010000095.1, read on the forward strand.
CGGACGCCCCGGACGCCGACGCGGACGCGCTGCAGGCGGAGTTCTTCGCCACCGCCGACGAGCCGGCCGCACGGATCGTCGGCCTGTACCGGCAGGTGTGGGACTTCGCCGACGCCACCATCGATGCCCTGCCGCTGGACGCCGCCGGCCACGTCTGGTGGTGGCGCGAGGGGCGCCGGGACGTGACCCTGCACCAGATCCTCGTCCACGTGACCGCGGAGCTGAACCGGCACGCGGGGCACGCCGACATCCTGCGCGAGGAGGCCGACGGATCCGTCGGCCTCGTGGCGGGCAACGACAACCTGGCGCAGGGTTTCGACTACGCCGCGTTCACCGCCACGGTGCGCGGCATCGCCGAGCAGTTCCCGCAGGAGGCCCGATGACCGAGGAGCGTGCCACCGCCGTCCCCACCATCCGGCAGGTCGTGCTCGACACGACGGACGCCCGCGGCCTCGCCGAGTTCTACCGCGAGCTGTTCGGGCTCGCGTACCGCGCCGGCGACGAGGCGCCACGACCCGGGGCGCCCGACCCGCGGGGTGCCGACTGGCTCGTGCTGCGCAACCCGGGCGGCGTGCCGCTCGCGTTCCAGCAGGTGCCGTCGCTGCCGCCGTCCACCTGGCCCGACGACGGCGTGCCGCAGCAGCTGCACCTCGACGCGACCGTGCCGGACGTCGCCGAGCTGGACCGCCAGCACGAGCGCGCCCTGGCTCTCGGCGCGCGGCTGCTGCTCGACCGGTCCGACGACCCGGAGGAGCCGCTACGGGTCTACGCCGACCCCGCCGGCCACCCGTTCTGCCTGTTCGTGGGCTGATCGCGAGGCCTCAGCCCCAGGAGTCGCAGCCCCAGCCGTCTCCGTCCGCGTCGAGGCGGTGGTAGTCGTTGCTGCCGACCCAGACCTTCTTGCGGACGTCGGAGCAGTCGAGGTCCTTGCCCGGGTAGTTCCACGGGCCCTTGACGTACGTGCGCACGTAGTCGGTGGCGCGGTCGGCCTTGAGGTTGCTCTTCCCGGCGAACTTGACGATCCAGGTGCCCGACCGCGACTGCGAGTGCTTGTAGCCGTACGCGCCCTTGCGGTTCGTCTTCACGGTCGCGATCTTGACCGGCTTGGCGTCGCCCGCCGGGTCGAACCACACGGCGATCGCCTTGCCGGCGGACGGGGCCACCCAGCGGCCCGCCTTCTTGAACTTCAGGACCCCCGCCAGGGTCACGGTGCCGCGCACGGCGACCGGCTCCGGCTTGGCGTTGAGCGTGAGGTTGGTCGGGTAGACCGTGGCGGCCTGCGCCGGGAGGGCGGTGGTGCCGAGGCCGACGACGGCCGCGACGAGCACCACGACGATGCGACGGAACATGGGGGCCTTTCGACGAGACGGGTCCGGGGAATCGTACGGTCGCCGGTCCTCCCGGAGCGGTCGTCGCGACCTCATTTCACCCGGGCTCGTGACGAGCTTCACCCCCGCTCCGCCGTGGTCGGCGCCAGGGTCCGGGCCCGGCGACAATGGACCCGTGCAGTGCCCCCACTTCGACGCCGGCCGCTGCCACTCGTGCACCCTCCTCGCGACGCCGTACCCCACGCAGGTGGACGAGAAGGTGGCGCACGTGCGCGCGCTGGCCGGCTCCGCAGTCCCTGAGGCCCGCATCGACTGGCTCCCCGCCGTCACCGGCCCGGAGTCCGGGTTCCGCAACAAGGCGAAGATGGTGGTCAGCGGCACGGTCGACGCGCCGGTGCTCGGCATCCTCGGCTCGGCGGCCGGCCCGTTCGCCGGGCAGGGGATCGACCTCACCGACTGCGGCCTGTACCCGCCCGCGCTGCAGGAGTCGTTCCCCGTCCTGGCCGAGCTGGTCACCCGGGCGCGGCTGCAGCCCTACGACGCGACGTCGCCGTCGCGCGGTGCGCGGCGCCGCGAGACGCCGCGGGAGTCCGCGTGGCGGGGCGAGCTCAAGCACCTGCTCGTGACCCTCTCCGCGGACGGCGAGCTCATGGTGCGGTTCGTGCTGCGCAGCCAGGAGCCCGTCGCGCGCCTCCGCAAGCACCTGCCCTGGCTGCTCGCCGAGCTGCCGCAGGTCGCCGTGGTGAGCGTCAACGTGCAGCCGGCACACGCCGCGGTCCTCGAGGGCGACCTGGAGATCGTGCTCACCGAGCGGCAGGCGCTGCCGATGCGGGTCGGCCCCGACGGCATCACGCTGCACCTGCGCCCGCAGAGCTTCTTCCAGACCAACACCTCCGTCGCCACCGCCCTGTACGCGCAGGCCCGCGCCTGGGTGGACGAGGTGGCACCCGCCTCCCTGTGGGACCTGTACTGCGGCGTCGGCGGCTTCGCGCTGCACTGCGCCGCCCCGGGCCGGTCCGTCACCGGCATCGAGATCTCCGCCGAGGCCGTGGCGAGCGCGGGCGCGACCCGCGACGGGCTCGCCGCGCTGCCCGCCGGGGCCGTCGTCTCCGGGCACGACGCCGCGTGGTGGGCCGAGGCCGTGCGCGACGTCCGCTTCGCCGCCGGCGACGCCACCGGGCTCGAGCCCGGGTCCGGTGACGACACCGCCCCCGAGCTGGTGATCGTCAACCCGCCCCGGCGCGGCATCGGCGCCGACCTGTCCCGCCGGCTCGAGGAGTCCGCCGTCGGGCACGTGCTCTACTCCAGCTGCAACGCGGTCACCCTCGCCGAGGACCTGGCCCGGATGCCGTCGCTGCGGCCGACCCGCGCCCGGCTGCTCGACATGTTTCCGCAGACCAGCCACTACGAGGTGCTGGTGCTGCTCGAGCGGACGCCCGGCACCGCCTGAGCCAGGGGTTTCCTGGACGCGCGGTGAGGCCTACGCTCGCGCCAACCGCACCCCGCAACGTCGCGCCGTGCGTCGTGAGCCCGACCCGGGCCCGCGGGGTCACCACCAGGAGGTCGACCGTGAGAACAAGGACGTTCAGCACGGCCGTCGCGACCGCAGCCCTCGGCGGGCTCGTCGTCGCGGCGTCCCTCACCCCCACGGCGACGGCGGCACCCGCCGTCGCCACCGGCAGGCACGGTACCCACGTGCCGGGGCCGGACCTGTCCAAGAAGGTCACCGGCGAACGGGTGTTCCGCCACCTGGAGGAGTTCCAGGAGATCGCCGACGAGAACGGCGGCAACCGCGCCGCCGGCAGCCCCGGCTACGAGGCGTCCGCGCGCTACATCGAGAAGACCCTGCGCAGGGCCGGGTACCAGCCGGAGCGGCAGTACTTCGAGTTCGACACCTTCGACGTGCTCGACCTGTCGGTCACGGTCCCCGGCGTCGACGTCACCCCGGTCCCGATGACGTACTCCACCTCCACCCCCGACGAGGGCGTCACCGCGACGGCGGTGCAACCCGCGATCGCCGACGGCTGCCCCGCCAGCGACGACCCCGAGGCACCGCACGAGGACTCCTGGGCGGGCGTCGACGCCACCGGCAAGATCGCCGTCGTGCAGCGCGGGTCCTGCGCGTTCGGCGCGAAGGCGCTCGCGGCCGGGGAGGCCGGCGCCGCCGGGCTCATCATCTACAACAACGACATCGGCGCGCTCAACGGCACCCTCGGGGAGCGCAACGACGGCTACGCCCCCACGGTGGGCGTCACGCAGGCGGAGGGCCAGGCGATCCTGGCGGCGCTGGCGGCCGACCCCGCGCTGCAGATCTCGTTCGACCTGCAGGCCGTGATCGGCACCGACGAGACGTTCAACGTCATCGCCGAGACGAAGCGCGGCCGGCACGACAACGTCGTGATGCTGGGCGCGCACCTCGACGGCGTGCCGGAGGGCCCGGGCATCAACGACAACGCCACCGGCTCCGCGGCGATCCTCGAGACCGCCGTCCAGCTCAACAAGAGGAGCGCCAAGCTCAACAACGCCGTGCGGTTCGCGTGGTGGGGCGCCGAGGAGCTGGGGCTCGTCGGCTCCGCGCACTACGTCGACGACCTCGTGACGAACGACCCGGAGGGGCTCGAGGACATCGCGACGTACCTCAACTTCGACATGGTCGGCTCGCCGAACTACACGATCGGCGTGTACGACGCGAACGAGTCGACGTTCCCCGCCCCCGTGACGGTGCCCGAGGGCTCCGTCGCGACCGAGGCCGTCTTCACCGACTACTTCGACGGCATCGACCAGCCGTGGGTGGACTCGGAGTTCTCCGGCCGCTCGGACTACGACGCGTTCATCAGCAACGGCATCCCGGCCTCCGGCCTGTTCACCGGCGCGGACGCGATCAAGACGGAGGAGGAGGCGGCGATCTTCGGCGGCGTCGCCGGCGAGGCCCTCGACCAGAACTACCACTCCGCGGGCGACGACCTGTCGAACGTGAGCATCGAGGCGCTGGACATCATGTCCCGCGCGATCGGGCACGCCGCGCAGCAGCTGGCGTGGAGCACCGAGGCGATCAACGGCGTCGAGCCCGGCCGGCCGGGTCACGGCCACGGCCACGGTCACGGCCACGGCCACGGCCACGGCCACGGCGGTGGTCACGGCCACGGTCACGGGGGTGGTCACGGTCACGGTGACGGCCACGGTCACGGCAAGGGCGCGCACGGCTTCGCCGCGCGCTGATCCTGCCCACGTCGCCCGACACGGCCCGCGGGCCTGCCGGGCACCGTCGGACGAGCCCGTCGGGACCGCGGTCCCGGCGGGCTCGACCCGTTCCGGTCAGCAGGTCCTCAGCCACCCGAGCCAGACGCCGCCCTGCCGCTCGAGGGTCACGTCGGGCTCGACGTCGGGCGGCGCGTCGACCGTGACGCTGACCGTGCCGACCCGGTTGCGCCACGACCCCACGTACCAGCCGTCGTCGCACTGCCGTGCTCGCAGCCAGCGGCGGTCCTCGGTGACCTTCACGACCGTCGCGTCGGGGTCGTTCGCGGTGACCGAGTAGACGCCCCGCATCCCCGGCGTCTCGACCTGCACGACGGTCCGCACGGGCGTCGGGTCGGGCGTGGGCGTCGGGGTCGGCTTCGGCGTCGGCTTCGGGGTGGGCGTCGCCGTCGGGGTCGGCTTCGGCGTGGAGGTGGGCGCGGAGGGCGACGGGCTCGGTGACGCGGACGGCGTCGGGCTGGAGGAGCCGGACGGCGTCGGGGACGGCGTCGGCTCGGCCCCCGGGCCGCCGGGCCCCGGCGACGACGGCGGCGTGCCCGGCTGCGTGGCCGGGGGCGGGGTGGTCGACGGGGAGGTCGGCGTGGTGCCGGGCGTGGCACCGGGCATCGCCGGGCCCGTCGCCGGGTTCCCCGGGTCGTCGGTCGGGGCAGGCGGGGTCACGTCCTCGGGCGGAGTCGGCTCGGCCGAGGTGGTCGCGCTCGGCTCGGGCTCGGGCGGGGCGTCCGGGGTGGTCAGCGGGACGAGCGCGGTCACGGTGGTGCCCCAGCCGGGGACGGGGTCGATGTCGAGGCGTCCGCCGAGGACCTCCAGCCGGTCCGCGATGCGGGTGGGGCCGAGGCCGCAGTAGCTCATGC
>NZ_JBHVBO010000095.1:13993-15580 GCF_042668085.1 Isoptericola sp. NPDC057391
ACGACGTCGGGCCGGGAGCGGGCGGAGCCGCGGCGGGCCCGCCGGCCCCGCCGCTCAGCGCGACCGCAACGGCGGCGACCGCGACCCCCGCCACGGTGCCCGCGCCGATCATCCCGGCGGTGCCCAGCTGCTTGCCGAGCTGGACCAGCCGCAGCACGACCGCGCGCACCCAGTCCCCGGCCGCGAGCAGCGCGGCCCCCACCGGCCCGGACCACGCGAGCGCGCCCGCGCCCGTGGTGCCGGCACCGAGCGCGCCGACCACCACGGGGGCGCCCGCGGCGGCGCCGGCGGCCGTGCCCGCGAGCAGCAGCGGGCCGGCGTCGCGCACCGCCCAGCCGGCCTCGCGCACGTCGATGAAGGCACGCATGCAGCCCTGGCAGCCGAAGAGGTGCGCCTCGAGCACGGTGCGGCGCGGCGGCGAGAGCCGGTGGCGCACGTAGGAGTGCAGCGACCGGCGCGTGTCGAGGCAGCCGGGCGGGCACGCGCGGGCGTGGGCGGCGGCGAACGCGGCGCCGAGCCGTTCCTCCGCCTGCCGCAGGCGGCGCAGCACCGCGCGGGCGTGCATGCCCAGCTCGGTCGCGATCGCCGAGAGCTCGCGGCCCACGACGTGCCGGTCCCACAGCAGCCGCTGGTCGTCGTGGGGCAGCGTCGCGAGCACCGTGCGCAGCACCGCCGGGTCGACCGTGCCGGCGGCTCCCGGGGCGTCGTCCCGCCCGTCCGCCGCGGCCGCGGCGCGCATCTTCCGGATGGCGTCGTCGACGGCGCCCCGGCGCGCGGGCGCGTCGCCGTCGTGGATCGCGGTCACGCGACGCCCCCGTCCTGCTGATGCTCGTCGGTGCCCGTCGTCGCGGGCCGTCCAGGGCGCGCGGCACGGGCGCGCCGGGGGCCATGATCGCAGCGGCCTCCGGGGCGAAGGCAAATCCCGAGGCCCGCGGGCGGCGCCGCGCGCTACCCCGTGGGCTCGGTCGGCGACGTCGCCGACGGCGTCGGGCTGGGCGTCTCCTCCGGCTGCTCGGAGGGCTCCGGCGGCGGCTCCTCGGTCTCTCCCGGCGGCGGTTCCTCGGTCTCGGGCGGGGGCGGCGACTCCTCCTCCGCCGGGGCGGTGGCGGTCTGCGAGGGGCGGGGCGTCGGCGACCTCGTCGGCGTCGTGCCGGTCGTCGACGTCGACGCCGGGGTCGGCTCGTCGTCCCGGGCGGGGGGCGCCGTCGACGACGGGTCGGGCGTCTCGGGATCGTCGTCGCTCGTCGTCGGCGAGGGCTCGCCCGACGGCGTCGCCGACGGGTCCTCGGAGGGCGTCGGCCCGGCGCTCGGGCCGTCGTCGTCGCGCGGCACCGACGACGGTGACGCCACGGGCGACGCCGCGCCGCCGGGCACCGATCCCACCGTGGTCGCCTCCGGCGAGGAGCCGGTGTCCGGGGCCGCGGGCGCCGCGTCGCCGCTGCCGAGCGCGATCGCGACGGACGCCACGGCGACGCACGCGACGGTGCCCGCGACGATCAGCCAGCTCTGCCTGCGCACGGGCCGCGGGGCCGGGCCGGGCGCGGTGGCGGCCGGCGCCTCGGAGGCGGTCGCGGCCACGACCGCGGG
>NZ_JBHVBO010000096.1:0-15563 GCF_042668085.1 Isoptericola sp. NPDC057391
GCGTGGCGGCGGTGCGTGGGCACCGGCCGCCTCAACCTCGCCCTGCGCCAGGACTACCAGGACTCGCTCGCCGTGGTGCAGCGGGAGATCGGGTTCCGCTACGTGCGGGGCCACGGCCTGCTGTCCGACGACGTGGGGATCCACCGCCCCTACGACGTGGCGGGCCACCGCGGCACCAGGTACGCGTTCACGTACGCCGACCAGGTGCTCGACGCGTGGCTCGCGCAGGGCATCCGCCCGTTCCTCGAGCTGGGGTTCATGCCGTCGGCGCTCGCGTCGGGGGACCAGACGGTGTTCTGGTGGAAGGGCAACGTCACGCCACCGCGCGACCACCGCGAGTGGGCGGCCCTCGTGCAGGCGGTGGTGCGGCACGCGATCGACCGCTACGGCCTCGACGAGGTGCGGCGCTGGCCGATCGAGGTGTGGAACGAGCCCAACCTCGACATCTTCTGGTCCGGCGCGTCCCAGGAGGCCTACTTCCGGCTCTACGAGGTCACCGCGGCCGCGGTGAAAGAGGTCGACGCCGGCCTGCAGGTGGGCGGGCCGGCGATCTCGCCCGGCGCGGACGAGTGGTGGGCGCCGTTCGCGGAGTTCGTCGAGCGTCGCGACGTGCCGGTGGACTTCCTGTCCTTCCACGCCTACACGACCGGCCCCGCCCAGCACGTGCCGTTCGGCACCTACCAGACGCTACGGCACCCGCGGAACCTGCTGGACCAGTTCGCCGCCCCGGCGAAGCTGCTGGCCGGCACCCGCCTGGAGGGGCTTCCCGCCCACGTCACCGAGTTCAGCACCAGCTACCGCCCGGACAACCCGGTGCACGACACCGCCTACCAGGCGGCGTCCCTGGCGCCGGTGCTCTCCGAGGGAGGCGACCTCGTCGACTCCTTCTCGTACTGGACGTTCTGCGACGTCTTCGAGGAGGAGAACGTCCCGACGTCGGTCTTCCACGGTGGCTTCGGGATGCTCGGGCACCGGCAGCTGCGCAAGCCGGTCTTCCACCTCTACGCCTTCATGGCGCGGATGGGGTCCGAGGTGCTGCACCGGGGCCTGGACCACCTGGTGACGCGCGACGGCGGCGGCCGGGTGACGGTGCTGGCGTGGCAGCCCGTGGGCGGCACCGACGACGCCCCGGAGCCGGACCGGCACGAGCTGCGGCTGAGTCTCCCGGTCGGTGACGCGGCGACGCGCAGGGCGTCGGTGCACCGCTCGCGGGTGAACGACGGCGAGGGCAACGCGGTCAGCGCGTGGCGCCACCTGGGCCGCCCGGCGTCGCCGACGTCGCGGCAGCTCGACCTGCTGCACGAGGCGTCCGTGCCGGGGCGCTCGCACACGTCGCTCGAGGTGTCGGGCGGCCGCGTGGACCTGGCGCTCACGCTCGCCCGGCACGAGGTGACGCTGGTGGAGATCGACCCGGTGCGCGACGAGACGCCGCCCTGGCTCGACGACGCGCGCATCCTGGGCCGCGGCGCCGGCGCCCGGGCCGGAGGGGAGTCCTGATGGCGGGGGCCGCCGGCGTGCCCCGCGACCTCGGGGACGGCGTGCTGGGCCGGATCACGGCGCGCGTCTACTGGTCGCTCGTCGTGGGGGTGCTCGTCGCCCTGGGCTGCGTGCCGACGCTGGTGCTGCTCGCTCTCCTGGACCGGTCCACGGGCAACGCGCTGCTGGTGCCGGTGTGCCTGGCCCCGGCGGCGCCGTTCCTGGCCGCGGGGATCTTCGCGCTGCACGCGCGAGCGAGCGCCGACGAGCCTGCCCCGGCACGGGCCTTCGCCCGCGGGCTGCGGCTCGGCTGGCTCGACGCGCTGCGGCTGTGGGTCCCGGCGACGGCCGTGCTGGGCGTCGTCCTCACGTCGGTCGTGCACCGCGAGGCCGCCGGGATCTCCGTGGCGTACGCCGTCGTGCTCGCAGCGGTGGGCGTCGCCGTGCTGCTCTGGGCGGTGCAGGCGCTGCTGCTCGCGTCGCTCTTCTCGTTCCGGGCCCGCGACGTGGCCCGGCTGTCCGTGTACTACCTCGGCCGGCGGCCGCGTGTCGCCGTCGGCCTGCTCGCGCTCGTGGTGGTGGCGGGCGGCGTGGTGTGGGTGGCGGGCGAGGTCGTGCTCGCCGTCGTCGCCGCCGCCTGGCTCGCCTTCCTGCTGCGCACCGCGCGGCCCGTGCTCGACGACGTCCGCGCGCGCTTCGTCGCCTGACCCCGCCCACGACCCGGAGGATCACCCGCATGCCCGCCCACCTGCCCGCCGGCCGCAAGGTCCGCTACGGCGGCGACTACAACCCCGAGCAGTGGCCGCGGGAGGTGTGGGAGGCCGACCACGCGGCGTTCGACCTGGCGTCGATCGACACGGTGACGCTCAACGTCTTCTCCTGGGCGACGCTGCAGCCCGACGAGGACACGTACGACTTCGCGCTCCTCGACGCGATCGTCGAGCGCACCGTGGCCGCGGGCCGCGACGTCGTGCTCGCGACGTCGACCGGCGCCCTGCCGCCGTGGCTCGCGCACCGCCACCCCGAGGTGGAGCGCACCGACTTCCAGGGCCGGCGGCACGTGTACGGGCAGCGGCACAACGCGTGCCCCAGCTCGCCGGTGTACCGGCGGGTGTCGGCCGAGCTCGCGGGCCGCCTCGCCGAGCGGTACGCGGGCACGCCCGGCCTGGTCGCGTGGCACGTCGGCAACGAGTACGGCGGGTTCGACGGCGGCTGCTGGTGCGACCTGTGCGCGGCGGGCTTCCGGGTCTGGCTGCGCGAGCGGTACGGCACCCTCGACCGGCTGAACGACGCCTGGAACGCCGCGTTCTGGTCGCACACGTTCACCGACTGGGAGCAGGTCGTGCCGCCGAACATGCTCAGCGAGCACTGGCGCGGCCCGGACCACACGGCCTTCCAGGGCATCACGCTCGACTACCGGCGGTTCATGTCCGACGCGATGCTCGCGAACTTCCGCGACGAGAAGGCGCGCATCCGCGAGCACGACGCGACGACGCCGGTCACGACCAACTTCATGGGCATGTTCCGCCCGATCGACTACCACCGCTGGGCCGACGACCTGGACTTCGCGTCGTGGGACAACTACCCGCCCGGTCAGCGCGAGCACGCACGCATGGCGCTGGCCCACGACGTCATGCGCGGCCTGAAGGACGGCGCGCCGTTCTGGGTCATGGAGCAGACGCCGACCATCACCGCCTCGCGCGACGTCAACCCGGTCAAGCGGCCGGGCGTGCTGCGGCTGTGGTCGTGGCAGGCGGTGGCGCACGGCGCGGACGCCGTCCTGTACTTCCAGATGCGGCAGTCGAAGGGGGCGTGCGAGAAGTACCACGGCGCCGTCCTCGACCACGCCGGCCGCACGGACACCCGGGCGTTCCGCGAGGTCGCGGCCCTCGGCGCCGAGCTCGACGCGCTCGGCGACGCCGTCCTCGGCGCGCGCACGCCCGCGCGCGTGGCCCTCCTCTTCGACTGGGACTCCTGGTGGGCCGCGGAGATGACGGACGGCTTCAACCGGCACGCCCGCTACGTGGACACCGTGCTCGGCTACTACCGCGCGCTGTGGCAGGCGGGGGCCCAGGTGGACGTCGTGCCCGTCACGGCCGACCTGGCGCGGTACGACGTCGTCCTCGCGCCGATGCTGCACGTGCTCAAGGGCGACGTCGCCGACCGGCTGGAGGCCGTCGTCGCGCGCGGCGGCTCGGTGCTCGCGTCGTACTGGTCCGGTCGCGCCGACGAGGACGCGAACGCGTTCCTCATGGACGCCCCCGGCCCGCTCGGCAGGCTGTTCGGCCTGCGCGTGGAGGAGACGGACTCCGCCGAGCCCGGAGTCACCAACCCCGTCACCCTCGGCGACGGGGCGGGGGACGACCTGGTCTCCGACGCCGCGCTCGTGTTCGAGGTGCTCGTGCCGCAGGGGGCGGAGGCGGTCGGCACCTACGGCGCCGAGTTCTACGCCGGCACGCCCGCGGTCACGCGCCACCGCCCCGGCGGTCACGACCGCGCGGAGGGCGCCGGCGAGGCCTGGTACGTCGCGACGGCGCTCGACGACGCGGGCACGGACTGGGTGGTGCGCCGCGTCCTCGACCGGCACGGCCTCGTCGGGCCGTACGCCGACGCCCAGGACGTCGAGCTGGCGGTCCGGGAGGGAGCCGACGGCGCGCGGACGGCGTTCGTGCTCAACCACGCCGGCGTCGCCGTCGACGTCGCCGCCCACGCCGCCGGTACCGACCTGCTCACGGGTCGCGTCGTCGCGGCGGGGGAGACCCTGCACCTCGAGCCCACCGACGTCGTCGTCCTCCGCGAGGACCCGCCGAGGTAGTCCCCGCCACTACCTCGCGACGGCGCAGGGACCGCCGGGTCACACCACCCGGCGGTAGGCCACGACGGCGGCGGTGCCGAAGACGGCGAGGAACGTCGCGCTCCACAGGAGCGTCGCGGCGACCGGCCCGGCGACCGGGCCGCCGAGCAGCAGGCCCTGGCTGGCCTCGATCGCCCGGCTCACCGGGTTCACCTCGGCCCAGGCCTGCAGCCAGCCCGGCATCGTCTCGACCGGCGCGGCCATGCCCGTGCCGAACACCAGCGGGAACGGGAGCAGGAAGCCCACGGTCGACACCATGATCTCGTCGCGCAGCAGCACGGCGACCAGCACGGTCAGCCAGCACAGCGAGAAGCCGAGGACGATCGCGAGGCCGCACGCGGCGAGCGCGGGCAGCAGTCCCGTCTCGACGCGGAAGCCGAGCGCGTACCCGACCCCGAACAGCACGGCGAGGGCGATGACGTACCGGACGGCGTCGGCGAGGACCGAGCCCAGCAGCATCGCGGCACGCGGCACGGGCATGCTGCGGAACCGGTCGAACACGCCCTTCTTCATGTCCTGCACGATGCTGAGCCCGGTCGCGACCTGCCCCGTGAGCACCGTGGTGAGCACGAGGATGCCCGGGAACAGGTACTGCAGGTACTCCTGCGTGGACCCGGAGATCGCCCCGCCGAACAGGTAGACGAACAGGACGAGGAAGACGACCGGCAGGATCACGGCGTCGGCCAGCTCGCCGGGGTTGCGACGGGTCTTGACGAGGCTGCGGCGGGCCAGGGCCAGGCTGTGGCGGGCGAGCGGCCAGCGGCGCGCGGGCGCCGCGGCGCCCGGGCGGTGCGGTGCGGCCGTGGTGGGGGTGGTCGTCGCGGTGGTGGTCATGGTTCCTCCCTCGGGGTGGTGCGGTGGCCGTCGGTCAGGGCGAAGAAGACCTCGTCGAGGCCGGGCAGGCGCAGGGCCAGCTCGGTGACGGGGACGTCCGCCTCCTCGAGCCCGCGCACGACGGCGGAGAACGCGCGCTCGTCGTCCACGGACGCCGTGACCACGCCCCCGCGGGGTGGCGCGACGTCGTGCCCGGTGGCGCGCGCGACGACGCCCGCCGCGGTCGCGGCGAGGGCCGGGTCGCGCGGCCGGACGACGACCGTCTGCCCGCCGACCTGCTGCTTCAGCCCCGCCGGGGTGTCGTGCGCGATGACGCGGCCGCCGTCGATCACGGTGATCTCGTCGGCGAGGGCGTCCGCCTCCTCCAGGTACTGGGTGGTGAGCAGCACGGTGGTGCCGTCGTCGGCCAGCGACCGGATGGTCTGCCACAGCTCCTCGCGCTTGCCCGGGTCGAGGCCGGTCGTGGGCTCGTCGAGGAACAGGATGCTGGGCGACCCGACGAGGCTGGCCGCCAGGTCGAGGCGGCGGCGCATCCCGCCGGAGTACGTCGACGCGCGCCGCCCGCCGGCGTCGGCGAGCCCGAACCGGTCCAGCAGCCGGGCGGCGCGGGCGCGGGCCTCGACGGTCGGCAGGTCGAGCAGCCGGCCGAAGAGGACGAGGTTCTCCGCGCCGGTGAGGTCCTCGTCCACCGTCGCGTACTGGCCGGTGAGGCCGATGCGGCGGCGGACCCCGACCGGGTCGCGGGCGACGTCCAGCCCGTCGACCGTCGCCCGGCCGGCGTCGGCCCGCAGCAGCGTGGCCAGCACCCGGATCGCGGTGGTCTTGCCCGCCCCGTTGGGGCCCAGGACGCCGAGCACGGTGCCGCGCTCGGCGCGCAGGGCGACGCCGTCGAGAGCCGTCGTCGCGCCGAACCTCTTGACGAGGCCCTCGGCCTCGAACGCGGCGCTCACGACCCCGCCCCCGGGCGGGGCGCGACGTCGGACGCGCCATCGGGCGGGACGTCGTGGCCGACGGAGAGGCTCCGCGCGAACAGGCCGCCCGGGTCGTAGGACCGCCCGACCGCGTGCAGCCGGGCGAGCGTCGCGGGCGGGTACGCGGCGTGCAGGTCGGCCCCGGTGGCCGTGCCCTGGAAGTTCACGTAGGCGCCGCTGCCGTGCGCCTCGACTCCGCGCCAGCCCGACAGTGCGACCTCGACGTCGGCGTCGGACGCGCCCGGGGCCACGACGGCGCCGCCCACCACCAGCGCCTCCGCGTCGCGGTGGGCGAACGCCGTGGCGTCCGGCAGCACCCGCGAGAAGGCGCCGCCGAGGGCACGCAGCGCGAGCGCGAGCGGCCGTTCGCCCGAGGACGCCGCGGCGACGGCCGCGACGGCGTCGTCGTCCAGCCGCGGCACCAGCACGTTGCGGCCGACGAGGCGACCGCCCGGCGGATGGTGGCCGCCCTCGGCGAGGACGTCGGCGTAGGGGACGGTCGCGACCGTGTCGGCCAGCACCGTGCCGAGGCGCCGCAGGGGCTCGACCGACCGCTCGGCGGCCGCCGGGTCGTCGTGCGACGCGCACACCACGACGGACGCGGACGCCGGGCGGTCGCCCGTGGCGGGGGCCAGCACCAGCGTGCTGCTCAGCTCCTCGTCGGCGTCGCGCAGGACGTCGCGCCAGCCCGCGACGAGGCGGGCGGGGTCGTCGGCGGCGAGGGCGAGCGCGCCGAAGCGGACGTCTCCCACGCGGGACGCGACGAGGTCCAGGCTCGTCACGACGCCGAAGCGGCCGCCCCCGCCGCGCAACGCCCAGAACAGTCCCGCGTGGGAGTCCGCGCCGGCGACGACGGTGCGCCCGTCGGCGAGCACCACCCGGGCGGCGACCAGGGCGTCGACCGTCAGGCCGTGCCGGCGCACCATCCACCCGACACCGCCGCCGAGCGTCAGCCCGCCCACGCCGACGCTCGCGGTGTCGCCGGAGGAGATCCCCAGGCCGTGCGGCGCGAGGGCCGCCGCGACCCGGCCCCACGTGGCGCCGGCGCCCACCCGCACCAGGCGGCGGTGCGGGTCCACGACCTCGACCGCGTCCAGGTGGCGCAGGTCCACCACGAGGCCGCCGTCGTTGGTGGCGTGGCCGGTCAGGCCGTGCCCGCCCGACCGGACCGACAGCGGCAGCCCCTCGCGGGCCGCGTACGCCACCGCGGCCGCCACCTCCGCCTCGGTGCGGGGCCGCGTGACCAGGGCGGGGGAACCGGTGGCGAAGACGGTGCGTCGGGCGTCCTCGTAGCCGTCGTCGCCGGGGAGGACGACGTCGCCCAGCCCGGCGGGGGTGCGCCGGACTGCCTGGTTGCTCGGTGCCTGGATGCTCATGGCGGTGCTCCTCGGGTCGGTCGTTCCGTGGTCCCGATCCTTCGCGGCGGGCGCCCCCGGCGCGTCCGTCCGGCGGCGACACCTGCGGCTACCGGCCCGGTCGGCGACGGGGCGTCGGCGTACCGCGCGGGGAGTAGGCGCAGGGTGCTCCCCGCGCCGGATGCGGCGGCCGCGCGGCCGCCCCTACGCTGCCGGGATGGGAACGGGACGGGCACGAGAGCGGGTCCTCGCGGCGGGCTGGCTGGTCTCCCTCGGCGTCGCCGGCGTCGCGGTGCTCCAGTGGCGCGCGTACGTGCGCGAGGTGGAGCAGCGGGCCGAGGACGCCGAGCGCACCCGCGACGAGGTGGCCCGCCGTCGTGCCGTCGAGGAGCGGCTGCGCATCGCACGCGAGCTGCACGACTCGCTGACCCACTCCATCTCCGTGATCAAGATGCAGGCGGGCGTGGCCGCCCACCTCGCGCGCAAGCGCGGCGAGGAGCCGCCGCCCGCGCTGCTCGCGATCCAGGAGGCGAGCACGGACGCGGCCCGCGAGCTGCGCTCCACCCTCGACGTGCTGCGCCGCGACGGCGAGCCCAACGGGAACGGTCTCGACCGGCTCGCCACGCTCGTCGAGCGCGCCGAGGCCGCCGGCGTGCCCACGACCGTGCGGTTCGTCGGGGACCGGCGCACCCTGCCCGCCGAGACGGACCAGGCCGCCTACCGCGTGGTGCAGGAGGCGCTCACGAACGTCGCCCGGCACGGCGGGCCGGCGGCGGCCGCGGCCGTACAGGTGACGTTCGCGGCCCGCGAGGTCACCCTGCAGGTCGACGACGACGGCCGCGGCGCGGCCGGCGAACCGGAGCCCGGGCACGGGCTGACGGGGATGCGCGAGCGGGTCAGCGCCCTCGGTGGGACGCTCGCCGCCGGGCCGGGGACCGGCGGCGGGTTCTCGGTGCGCGTCACGCTCCCGCTGCCGGCGCGGCAGGGCCGGCGGACGGCCCCGGACGGCGCGCGGGCGGCGGACGAGCCGGCGGCGCGCGCGTGATCCGCGTCGGCCTCGTCGACGACCAGGCCCTCATCCGCTCCGGCATCCGCGCACTGCTCGACGCGGAGGACGACGTCGAGGTGGTCGCCGAGGGGGCCGACGGGCACGAGGGCGTGCGCCTCGCACGTGAGCTGCGGCCCGACGTCGTGCTCATGGACGTGCAGATGCCCGGGCTCGACGGCATCGCCGCCACCCGCCAGATCGCCGCGGACGACGCCCTGGCCGGCGTGCACGTCGTCGTGCTGACCAACTACGGCATCGACGAGTACGTGTTCGAGGCGCTGCGGGCCGGGGCGAGCGGGTTCGTGGTGAAGGACACCGAGCCCGCCGACCTCGTCGAGGCCGTGCGCGCCGCCGTCCGGGGCGACGCGCTGCTGTCCCCGGCCATCACCCGTCGGCTGATCAGCGAGTTCGTGGCCCGCCCGCCGGACGCGATCGCCCCCGACGGCCTCGACCTGCTCACGCCGCGCGAGCGCGAGGTCGTCGCGCTCGTCGCGCACGGGCTGTCCAACGACGAGATCGCCGCGCGGATGGTGCTCAGCCCGCTCACGGCGAAGACGCACGTCAGCCGTGCCATGACCAAGCTCGGCGCCCGCGACCGTGCCCAGCTGGTCGTGTTCGCCTACGAGTCGGGGATCGTCTCGCCGCGCTCCCGCCCGGCCGACCGCGCGTAGCAAGGCCCGCGCTGCCTAGGCTGCGTCCTGTGCCGGAACCGCCCGACCCGCCGGAGCGCCGCCGCCGCGTCGCCGTCCTCGTGCTGGAGGGCGCCAAGCCCCTCGACGTCGGCATCCCCGCGCAGGTCTTCACGACGCGCCCGAGCATGCCCTACGAGGTGCGGGCCTGCGCCGCGTCGCCCGGGCTCGTCGCCGGCGGCGACGGCCTCTCCTACCACCTGGACCACGGCCTCGAGGCGCTGGCCTGGGCCGACGTCGTGTTCCTCCCGGGCTACCGCCACCCGGACCGCGACGACCCGCCGCCCGCCGTCGTCGACGCGCTCCTGGCCGCGCACGACCGCGGCGCCCGGCTGGCCGCCATCTCGACAGGCGCGTTCGCGCTCGCCGCGACCGGCCTGCTCGACGGGCGCCGTGCCACCACGCACTGGCACTACACCCACGCGCTGGCGGCGAAGCACCCGCAGGTGCGGGTGGACGAGAACGTGCTGTTCGTCGACGAGGGCAGCGTGCTCACGTCCGCGGGCGCGGCGTCCGGCATCGACCTGTGCCTGCACGTGCTGCGCGGCGACCTGGGCGTGGCGGCGTCGAACCACGCGGCCCGCCGCCTCGTCGCGGCGCCGTACCGCAGCGGCGGGCAGGCGCAGTACGTGCCCCGGAGCGTGCCCGAGCCGCTGGGCGAGCGGTTCGCCGCCACCCGCGACTGGGTGCTGCACCACCTGACCGAGGACCTCACCCTCGAGGACCTGGCCCGGCACGCGGCCGTCTCGCCGCGCACGTTCTCGCGCCGGTTCGCCGACGACACCGGGTACACGCCGATGGCGTGGGTGCTTCGGGTGCGCGTGGACGTGGCGCGCGAGCTGCTGGAGCGCTCGGAGCGCAGCGTCGAGCAGGTCGCCGCCGACGTCGGGCTCGGGACGGGCGCGAACCTGCGCGCGCACTTCCGGCGCATCCTCGGCACGACGCCCAGCGAGTACCGGCGCACCTTCGCCCGCGGGGAGTGACGGCCGGCACCGGGAATGGCGAGATCCTTGCGGACCGTGGCGTGCGCGCCGGTGTTCGGCCCGTCCGACGACGACGAGCCTGGTGCCGACACGAAAGGAGGGTCACATGACCCGCATCGCCATCAACGGGTTCGGCCGCATCGGGCGCAACGTGGTCCGCGCGCTGCTCGAGCGCGGCAGCGACCTGGAGCTCGTCGCCGTCAACGACCTCACCGAGCCCGCTGCGCTCGCCCGGCTGCTCGCCTTCGACAGCACGGCCGGGCGTCTGGGCCGTCCGGTCACGGCCGAGGACGACGCGATCGTCGTCGACGGGCACCGCGTCGCGGTGCTGGCCGAGCGCGACCCCGCCGCGCTGCCGTGGCGTGAGCTCGGCGTCGACGTCGTGCTGGAGTCGACGGGCCGGTTCACGTCCGCCGACGCCGCCCGCGGCCACCTTGACGCCGGGGCGCGCAAGGTCCTGGTGAGCGCGCCGTCCGCCGGCGCCGACGTCACGCTCGCCCCCGGCGTCAACACCGACGCCTACGACCCGGCCGCGCACACGATCGTCTCCAACGCGTCGTGCACCACGAACGCGCTCGCGCCGCTCGCGTCCGTGCTCGACGACCTCGCCGAGATCGAGCACGGGTTCATGACCACCGTGCACGCCTACACCCAGGAGCAGAACCTCCAGGACGCCCCGCACCGCGACGCCCGCCGCGCCCGCGCGGCGGCCGTGAACATCGTGCCCACCACGACCGGCGCCGCCAAGGCGATCGGGCTGGTGCTGCCGCGCCTGGCCGGGAAGCTCTCGGGCGACTCGATCCGCGTGCCGGTGCCGGTGGGCTCGATCGTCGAGCTGAACGCCACCGTTGCCCGCGACGTCTCGCGCGAGGACGTGCTGGCCGCCTACCGCGCGGCCGCGGCCGGCCCGCTGGCCGGGGTGCTCGAGTACTCCGAGGACCCCCTGGTGTCGTCGGACATCGTCGGGAACCCGGCGTCGGCGGTCTTCGACTCGCTGCTGACCCGCGTCGACGGCAGGCACGTGAAGGTCGTGGCCTGGTACGACAACGAGGGCGGCTTCTCCCACCGGGTGGTCGACACCCTCGAGCTGCTCGCCGCTGGCTGACCCCGCACCGCCGCGGGGAGCCGACGGGCTCCCCGCGACCGTGCCGTCTACGCGCGGGCGCGGAACTCCTCCGCCGCGTGCAGCAGGTAGTAGGCCAGGCCGGTCTGCTGTTGCTCCAGCATCCGGCGGTGGAAGTCGTCGGCGACGAAGAACCTCGCCTGGCCGGCGAACGCCTCCGCGTCCGTCGGCCGGTCGGCGTCGAGCACCGCCAGGTGGCGGCGGATCTCCGCGGTGACGGACTCGTCGTCTGCGCGCAGGCCGGTGCGCAGGGCGTCGGCCATGAAGGTCATGAACGCCGTCGCCTCGGCGGCGGCCGCGTTCATCCGGTCGGCGTCGACGTCGGCCGTGCCGAGCTCGACGCCGTACGTGTCGCGCAGGTGCGCGTCCTGCTCCGCGAGGGCGTCCTGCCACCCGGCGCGGTCGAGCCCGGTGAACATGTCGTCGGTGGGCATGGGGTCTCCCTGTGTCTCGTGTGCGATGGCCCGCTCGAGCGTCGCCAGCACCTGGGCGAGCCGCGCTCCGCGCGCGCGGAGCATGGCCCGCTGGTCCCGCAGGCACTCGAGCCGGGACGTGCGACCCGACAGCGCCTCCGCGATCACGCCCAGCGGCACGTCGAGCTCCCGGAAGAACAGGATCTGTTGCAGGCGCTCCAGGTCCTGCTCCGAGTACGTCCGGTAGTCGTTCCGTTCGTCCCGGGCGGGCACGAGCAGACCGATCCGGTCGTAGTGGTAGAGCGTCTTGAGCGTGGTGCCCGACAGCCGGGCCACCTCGGCGATCGTGAAGGACGTCGTGGGTCTCACCTCCTGCGCAGCACCCTCGACCCTCCCCCGAGGGAAGGGTCAAGCGCACGTCCGCACGACGCGGCCGCTCAGAAGATCGTGCGGCCGTGGGCGTCGGGGATCCCGGACTTGCGGAAGAAGTACGTGTTCAGCTGGTCGCGCCACTCGACGGCAGACCGCAGCTGCTCGGCGAGGCGCTCGCGGACGCGGGCGTCGACGTCGGACGGGACCCTCCCGTCGAGCGACTCCCAGGCCGCGATCGCCTCGCGCACCCGATCGACGCCCGCGAAGTGCGTGTCGTAGACGTGCTGGACCACCGTGACGCCGGAGTGCAGCACGTGCGTGTACGGCACGTGGTGGAAGAACAGCAGCAGCTCGTCGGGGCAGGTCGCGACGTCCTCGTACACGTCGCGCCAGGGTGCGGGGTACTGCCCCGTGAACCCGGTGCCGGTGGCCCGGGTGCGGTCCACGCCGATGCCGTCGCGGTCGGCGAAGTGGTAGGTGCCCCACGGGGTGTACTCGTAGCCGTCGACGTCCGGGCCGTAGTGGTGGCCCGGCCGCACCATGAACCCCACGCCCAGCGGCGCGGTGTACGACTCGTAGGTGCGCCACGAGTCGTCGAGCACCGCGTGCAGCACCTCGCGGACCCGCGGCTCGACGGCGCCCTCCGGGCCCGCGAACGTCAGGCCGATCCACTCGTCGAGGATCGCCGCCGGGTCGAGGGTCGGGTCCCAGGCGAGCCTCCCGAACGCGTACAGGTTCGCCTGGGCCAGCGGGTGGCCGGTCCAGAACCGGTCGTCGCCCACGTTCGAGACGGCGGCGATGCCGCCCGGCGCGACGAGGTCGCGCACCGCGACCCCGTCGTCGTCCCCGTGCCCCCACGGCCGGAAGCCGAGGTTCTCGCTCCACCACGGCGCGAGGTAGCAGGCGTGCCGCTGCTGGCCCGTGTACTCCTGCGTCACCTGCAGCTCGAGCGCGAGCCGGCTGCCCGGCATCGCGGCGAGCACGGGGGAGACGGGCTCGCGCGTCTGGAAGTCCATCGGCCCGTGCTTGACCTGCACGACGACGTTCTCGGCGAACCGGCCGTCGAGCGGGGCGAAGTGGTCGTACGCGGCACGGGCGCGGTCGGTGGAGCGGTCGCGCCAGTCCTGCGTGTGGTCGTAGACGAACGCCCGCCAGTGCACGACGCCACCGTGCGGCGCGACGGCCTCGGCCAGCAGGTTCGCGCCGTCGGCGTGGTCGCGCCCGTACGCGAACGGGCCGGGCTGGCCCTCCGAGTCGGCCTTGACGACGAAGCCGCCGAAGTCCGGGATCGTCGCCCAGACCCGGTCGGCGGCCGCGCGCCACCAGGCGCGGACGCCGTCGTCGAGCGGGTCGGACGTCGGCAGGCCGCCGAGCGTCATCGGCGCCGCGAAGCTCACCGCGAGGTGCGTGCGCACGCCGTACGGGCGCAGGGCGCCCGCGACGCGGGCCACCTCGGGCAGGTCGTCCGTGAGCAGCCGCGCCTCGCGCGCGTGCACGTTGACGTTGTTGATGCAGACCCGGTCGATCCCGGTGGCGGCGAGCAGCCGCGCGTACGTCGTGACGCGGGACAGGTCCTCGCGGACGCGGCCGGCGTCGTAGAAGATCGACCCGCCCGAGTAGCCGCGCTCCACCTGCCCCATCACCGGGTGCACGTCCACGTTGTCCCAGTGGTCCAGCACGCGCAGGGCGAACGCGGGGGCGTGCCGCTCGTCGGCGTCGGGCCCCGCGAACGCCGCCTCGCCGAGCCGCACGACGTGGAACCAGCCGTGCAGCAGCGCCGTCGCCGTGGCCGCCGCGACCGTGACCCGGCCGCCGTCCCGCACGAGCCGGAACCCGGACCCGACATCGAGCGTGCTGACTTGATCCTCATTCCGGCCGTTTGAGGAGGAATCCAGCACGCTCGATGCCTCGAGGAGGATGTCGGGGGAGTCGTCGGGGTCGACGACGGCGCCGCCGTGCGCGGACGTCGCGCGCTCCGCCTCGCGGCGCACGGTGACGAGCACCTCGTCGTCCGGTGGGCCGGCGACGGCGACTCGGCGTCGGCCGACGGCGGCCAGCGCGCCGTCGGGCAGCCAGGCCGGGCACGGCGCGGGTTCGACAACGATTTCGGACGACGTCGTCTCGTCGGGCATGACGGGCCTCTCGGTCGGGTTTCGACAAGCTCAACCGGCGGGGGTCAGCCGGTCTGGCCGGTCGAGACGCCGAGGTCTCGACCGGCCCGACCGACGGACGGATCAGACGGTGTAGCGGAACGCGTCCCACGCGCCGAGCAGGTACTGGACCCCCAGCGCGCGGTCGTACAGGCCGTAGCCGGGGCGCGGCTTGTTCGTGGTGTTCTCGTCCCACAGGTGCCGGCCGTGGTCGGGGCGGACGTAGCCGGTGTACCCGGCCTCGGCGTACGCCTTCATGATCCCCGTGGTGTCCACGTCGCCCTCGCACGCCCGGTGGCCCACCTCGGTGAAGTCGCCGTTCGGGAAGTGCTTGATGTTCCGCACGTGCGTGAAGTGGATGCGGTCCATGAACCGGCGCACGGTGTCCGCGGCGAGCGGCGCCTGCGCCGGGTTGGCGGAGAAGCTCCCCAGGCACAGGGTGAGGCCGTGGTGCGGGCTCGGGTGCAGGTCCAGCACCCGCTGCAGGTCGTCCGGCGTCGAGACGACGCGCGGCCAGCCGAAGACGTCGAACGGCGGGTCGTCGGGGTGCACGCCCAGCTTGATCCCGGCCTCCTCCGCCGCCGGGACCACCGCGTCGAGGAAGTACCGGTAGTTCGCGTACATGTCCTCGTGCGTGACGCCTTCGTACGCGGCGTTGAGCTCGGTGAACCCCGCGAGCCGCTCGGGCTCCCAGCCCGGCAGCGTGAGCCCGTGCGACCCGGCCTCCATGTCGGCGATGAGGCCCTCGGGCGTCATCTCGTCCACGACCGCCTTCTCGAAGAACAGCGCGGTGGAGCCGTCGGGCAGCGGGTGCCACAGGTCGGTGCGCAGCCAGTCGAAGACCGGCATGAAGTTGTAGCAGACCACCTTCACGCCGGCCCGGCCGAGGCGGCGGATCGTCGTCACGTAGTTCTCGATCGCCTCGTCACGGCTCAGCCCGAGCACGGTGCGCCCCAGCTTGATCGACTCGTGCACGTTGACCGACTCGACCACCTCGGCGTCCAGGGTGCGGGTCACGCCGCGGGCGCGTGCCTCGTCGGACAGGCCGGTGATGCGCGCGACCTCGGCGTCGATCTCCGCCTGCTCCCACACATCGCCGGCCTGCTTGTGGTGCAGGCTCCACACGATCGTCTCCACGCCGGGGATCTGCCGGACGTGGTCCAGCGTGACCGTGTCGTTGCCCTCGCCGTACCAGCGGAAACCCATCTTCACTGCGTGACTCCTCGTGCTCGTCGATCGTGCCCCGCCGGTCGTTGTGGGTGCGCTCGTGGCCCTGATTCGCGACGAAACAGGGC
>NZ_JBHVBO010000097.1:0-15560 GCF_042668085.1 Isoptericola sp. NPDC057391
TATCTACAGTGCTGTAGTGGTGGGCTGCGTCATATGTTTATAAGAGACAGAACCCGTTCAGCGTGACGTTCGCGGGTTCGAGGGTGCGGGACGTCGTGCGCCCGACGAACCCGAACGTCGTGCGCTCGCCCGGCGCGAGGGCGGCGTTCCACCGGGCCGCGGTGGCGCGGACGACATCGCCGTCCTGCCGGGCGTCGGCACCCCAGGCGTGGTCGATCGTCTCGCCCGACCCGAAGCGCCAGGCGGCGGTCCAGCCCTCCGTCGGGAACGTGCCCGTGTTCCGCACGCGCACCTGCGTGGTGAACCCGCGCGGCCAGGTGCCGTGCACGGTGTAGTCGACGGCGCACGTGCGGGCCAGCTCGTCGTGCG
Source organism: Isoptericola sp. NPDC057391 (assembly GCF_042668085.1). Classification (NCBI taxonomy): domain Bacteria; kingdom Bacillati; phylum Actinomycetota; class Actinomycetes; order Micrococcales; family Promicromonosporaceae; genus Isoptericola; species Isoptericola sp. NPDC057391. Next base: position 370 of record NZ_JBHVBO010000097.1, read on the forward strand.
TGGCGGGCGCGAACGGCGCCTCGGCGTCGCCGGTCCAGCGCACCAGGTCCAGGTCGGCGGTCTGCGCGCCCTTGGCGCCCGAGTCGGTCGCGAGGTAGAAGAACCCGTGGCCCAGCGGCTGCAGGCCGACGTCCGCCTTCTGCTCCCACCCGCGGACACCGGTCTCGGGGTCCGTGAGGCCGTCGTCCGCCAGCGTGAGGAGCAGGCCGCGCTCGGTGCCCTCGCCGTCCGGGCCGGGCACGCCCAGCAGGTCGCCCTCGACCGGCCGGGTGCCGGCGTCGACGGCGAACATCAGGTAGTTGGGGAACTCCGGCTTGCTGCCGCGGTAGACGCCCAGGAACCAGCGCTGCTGCGCGGCGTCGTACGCGAGGTTCTGCACGCCGTACCGGGTGTTGCCGGTGCGGACGAAGTACTTGCCGTCCGTCTCCGCGGGGCCGACGTGGTGCGGGGCCTCCTCGGTGAGCGGGCGCTCGTACCGCTCCCAGTCGGAGACGTCGTACTGCAGCAGCACCTGGTGGTCGTTGTCCGTGCGCGCCGTGTTCCCGTAGATCCCGTACGCGACCGTGAGGAGCGGCTCGCCGTCGGTCCGGCCGAATTCGGGGCCGAAGCTCACGCCGTCGATCCCGGAGCTGCCGTACCGGTGGTCGGCGGTGTCGCCGACGTTGCCGTCGAACTGCCCGTCGCCGTCCATGTCGGCCGCGTAGTCGTCGTGCACCTCGGGGAGGTACACGGTGGAGAAGACGTCGGACGCCTGGGCGTCCATCCCGACCTCGGTCACCTCGGTGCCGTCGACCACCGCGACGTAGAACGCCTCGTCGGCCTTGTACTCGAGCGAGCCGTAGACGCGGCCGGACTCGGGGTCGAGGTCCAGGTCACCCAGGTGGCCGGTGAAGCCCTCGACCGTCCCCACGAGGTTGCCCTCGAAGTCGTACTTCGCCAGCAGCGTGGTGAACGAGTAGTAGATGAAGCCGCGCGCCTGGTCGACGGCGACGCCCTGCACGTGGCTGGTGGGCCACGTGCCGCCGTTCTGCTCCAGCGGCAGGCTCGCCACGGCCGGCGTGGCGGTGTCGTCGCCCGGCGTGGCCTGCGCGTGCGCGGCGGCCGTCGTCAGCGGTAGGGACAGGGCCGCTGCGAGGGTCGCCGCCGCGAACCGTCGGGTTCGGGGTCGGTCCATGATGCCTCCAGGTTCGCGTCGGTTCGCTTCACCCCATCGCAGGCATCTGTCCAGGTCAGGGCTACAGAGAGAACGTCCGATGAGCGCGGGGTGAAGTCCGCTCAGTCCTCCGGCGGCCGCCAGGCCATGACCGGGCGGAGGGCGCGCGAGCCCAGGGTCTCCGTCCAACGCCCGACGGCGCGCATCCCGGCGTCGCGGGCGGCCGTGGCGGCGGGCGACGTCCACAGGGTCGGGCCGGAGACCCGGGCCGACATCCGCATCACCTTCGCCACGCGCGGCCGTCGCTCGGCGGACCAGCGCAGCAGCGCGTCCGCGACGTCGTCGTCCGGGCGGACGCGCGCGCCGAGCACCACCGCGTCCTCGAGCGCCTGGCAGCCGCCCTGCCCGAGGTTCGGCAGCATCGCGTGCGCGGCGTCGCCCACGAGCGCGACCCGGCCGGTTGCGAGCGATGCCGGCGGCGCGGGCAGGTGCCGCAGCTCGTGCCGCAGCGCGGTGGCGTCGTCGACGGACGCGAGCAGGGCGGGGATCGGGTCGTGCCAGTCGGCGAGGCGGGCCCGCAGCTCGTCGAGGTCGCGCGGGACGCCGACGGCGTCGGCCACCGAGACGTACACGTAGACGCGACCGTCGGCGAGCGGCATGACACCGGCGACGATCCCGCGCCCCCAGATCTCGGAGCCGACGACGCCCGGGACGGCCGGGGCGACGAAACGCCACGCCGTCGACCCACCGGAGACCGGGGCGGGGGCGCTCGGCCACCAGCGGGTGCGCGTGGCGGACTCGATGCCGTCGGCCGCGACGACGAGGTCCGAGTCGCGTTCCGTCGTCGTCCCCGCGCCGTCGGTGACGGCGACGCGTGCCGGTCGCGTCGTCGTCCCCGGGTCCACGACGACGGCGGTCGTCCCCAGCCGCAGCGCTCTGGCGGGCAGCGCGTCCGCGAGCAGCCCCACCAGCTGCGCGCGGTGCAGCATCAGCGTGCGGTCGCCGAACACGGACGACGCGCCCTCGGCGCGCCCGCGGACCAGCCACCCGCCGTCCGGTCGGCGCAGGCCGATCTCGCCCTGCAGCGCGGCGAGGTCGCGCGTCGCGTCGCCGACGCCCAGCGCGTCCAGCGACCGCACCGCGTTCGGCGCGACGACGATCCCCGCACCCACGGGGTCGAGCGACGTCGCGCGCTCGACGACCGTGACGTCCCAGCCGTGGCGCGCCAGCGCGACCGCCGACGCGAGGCCGCCGATGCCGCCGCCGATCATGACGGCGGTACGAGCGGCGTCTTCCCTCACCGTGTCAGTCTCGCAGCGGCGAGCCGACGACGGTGAAGCGGAACCCGCCGAACTCGCCCGACAGCAGCGGGCGGGCCGCCGCGATGGACTCCTGGACGGCCGGGAGCTGCAGCGACGCCTGGTGCGCCTCCGCCGACGTCCACAGCTCGGCCACGAACACCGTGTCCGGCCGGTCGTCGCTGACGCCGACCTCGTAGAGCAGGCAGCCCGCGTCCGCGAGCTCCGTGCTGCGCTGCGTGAGGTGCGCGACCAGCGCGTCGCGCTTCCCGGGGGCGGCACCCAGCGTGCCGACGTTGGCGAAGGTCATGGGTCGTGACGCTAGACCCGACCGGCGACATCGCACGGTGCGCCGTGCCACACGGGCCCGTGGAATCCCGGCCGCGTGCGGCACGTTCCCGAGACGTGACGACGACCGAGGGCATGCCGCAGGAGGCGGACGTCGTCGTGATCGGCGCGGGGCAGGCCGGCCTGTCCGCGGCGTACCACCTGCGGCGGCGCGGGTTCGTGCCCGCGGTCGGTGCAGCGTCGGGCGCGCGCACGTACCTCGTGCTCGACGCCGAGGACGGCCCCGGGGGAGCGTGGCGGCACCGCTGGCGCTCGCTGCGGATGAGCACGGTGAACGGCATCCACGACCTGCCCGGCATCGAGCAGCCCGACGTCGAGCCCGAGGCGGCGAGCGTCGACGTGCTGCCCGCCTACTTCGGCGACTACGAGCGCGAGCTGGGACTCGCCGTCGTCCGCCCGGTGCGGGTGCGCCGGGTCGAGGAGGCGGGTCACGACGGGGCCGGCGGCGACCTCCTGGTCCGCTGGGAGGGCGAGGGCCGGGCCGGCGTCGTCGTCGCGCGGGCGATCATCAACGCGACGGGCACGTGGTCCAAGCCGTTCTGGCCCGCCTACCCCGGGCAGGAGACGTTCCGGGGGCGCCAGCTGCACACCGCCGACTACGTGCGGGCGGAGGACTTCGCCGGGCAGCGCGTCGCCGTCGTCGGTGGCGGGATCTCCGCGGTGCAGCTGCTGGAGGAGGTCTCGCACGTGGCGCAGACGTCCTGGTTCACGCGCCGCGAGCCCGTGTGGCGCGACTCGTTCGAGCCGGAGGACGGCTCGCGCGCGGTGGCAATGGTCGCCGACCGGGTGCGCGAGGGCCTGCCGCCGCTGAGCGTCGTGTCCGTCACCGGGCTCATCAAGACGCCGACACTGCTCGCCGCCGAGGAGCGCGGCGTGCTCGACCGGCGGCCCATGTTCACCCGCATCGTGCCCGACGGCGTCGTCACGCCCGACGGCGACCTGGTCCCCGTGGACGTCATCTTCTGGAACACCGGGTTCCGCGCCGCCCTCGACCACCTGCGGCCGCTGCACCTGCGCACCGCCGGCGGAGGCATTCGCATGGACGGCACCCAGGTCGACGGCGAGCCGCGTGTGCACCTCATCGGCTACGGGCCGTCCGCCTCCACCATCGGCGCCAACCGCGCCGGCCGGGACGCCGTGAACCGGATCGTGCGCCATCTCGCCGCGACGACGGGCGCCGCGACGCTCGTCGCGGGGCGTTAGCTAGTCGGTCGTCCCGGCCGCCTCACGCCGTCGGGCGACGCTCTGGGCCTGCCCCTCGTGGATGTCGCTCACCCACTCCCAGCCAGGTTCGGCCGACGGGCCGATCCTGGGGTCGTCCGGCAACCTGCCGTCCCGCAGGGCGTCCAGGTATGCGCGGTCTCGGGCGATCCGTGCGCGCAGCTCGTCAGCACCGGCGACCGACCCGTGCCCCGGGACCACGGCGTCGACGTCGCCGGCCACCCGCTCCAGCACGTCCAGCCCGCGGAGGTAGTCGCCGATCGGGTCGTTCGCGTCGTCGAACTCGTCGAGCATGGGGACGAAGACGTCCGACAGCATGTCGCCGGCCGCGAGGACTCGGGCCTCCTCGATCAGCAGCGCCGCGTGGCCGGGGGAGTGCGCCGGGTGCTCGACGACGCGGACGGGCGGGCCGTCCCACGGAAGCCGGGTCGTCCCGGCGGGCAGCCCGACCACGAGGCCGAACCCGTCGAGCGGCACGTCCCCGGCGATCTCCGGCGGAAGGCCCTCGGTGACACGGGACTGCCAGTCCGGGGTCGACCTCAGGCGGTGCAGGTCGACCGCACAGCGCGCGGTGCCGTACCGGGGAGCGTCGCCGAGCGCAGCATGCCAGAGCACGTGATCCCAGTCGGGGTGCGTCGCGAAACCCGCGACGACCGGCTCGCCCAGGTCCTGCAGGTCGTTCGCGAGGCACGTCAGCTCGTCGGCCGTGAGGCCGGGGTCGACGACGAGCACGCCGCGACGGCCTTGCACGACGACGGCGTTGTTGCGGAGCAGCTCGCTCTGGTGCGCCCACACCCCGTCCGCGACCGGTCTCAACATGGTGGGCCTCCTGACCTGTCCGATGCGACCGCCCGGCTGGACGTGTCGCGTGTCGATGGTGACCGCTTGGCGCGGAGAAACTCATTGCTGCTCCGCCGACCGGCGCGTCAGAGCCAGTGCCACGCCGCCCGTCCGGCCCGACGTCAGGCTGTGGTTGCCCGTGCCGCCGCGTCGAAGCGCTCGTAGCGCCAGGCCAGGTGATCGCGATCAGGGTGGTCGGCCGTTCGGCGAGGCACGGAGAGGGGTCGACCGTGCATCTCCTGCAGCCCGTGCTTGAGCATGGGCCCGTCGATCTCCTCGAGCAGGCGGAACGCGATGCGGACTTCATCGTCCGGCGTCACGCCGAGCATGTTCTGGTCATAGGCGGCGTGGTGGATCTTGCACAGGGCGAGTCCGTCGTTCACCGTCGGGGCGCCGCGCTGACGATGGAGAGCGTGGAGTCGAACGACGCCGGGTTGCGGATGCCGCGGGAGTAGTCGATGACCGGCAGCTTCTGGCCGTCGAGGTGGAAGTCGAGCAGCTCGTCGCGCCGGAGGAAGCCGCCGTTGGCCTCGGCGCGTTCGCCGACCCACGCCATGATCTGCCTGCGCAGCTCCGCCTCGACCGCCGACTCCACCCGAGGAGCTCACCACCGCGCCAGCTCCGCCGCAAGGGTTCGTGGGTGCGGCTCTCCTGGTAGCGGGGGAATTCACCCGAGCCCGTCCGGTGTCAGCCGATGAGTCGAGCGACCCGGGCCGCGACCTGAGGGATGTTGGTCGACAGGATCGACCACAGCAGCTCGGAATCGGCCACGTCGTAGCCGTGCGCGATGACGTTGCGCGAGTCCTTGACACGACGGAGCTCGAGGTCCGCATGGGCGTCGACGAAACCGGGGTCGTCACGATCGATGCGCCTCACGCACTCGCCGAGGCGGATGAGCAGGTCCTCGGCGGCATAGCGGAGCATCTCGTCCGCGTCGTACGCCTCCTTGCCGCGTGCGACGAGCCGGTCGACGGCGGCTGCGTTGTCGACGAGGTCGTGCAGCCAGCGGTTCGAGCGGTCGTTCACAGCGGGACTGCCTCGTCGACGATGTCCCGGTGCTTGGCGCGCAGCCCGCGCTCGGTGACGACGTCGACGTGGACGCCGAGCAGCTCGGACAGCTCCCGCGGGGTGGAGACGAAGCGCCACGCGTCTTCCGGGCGCACGTCGACGACGATGTCGAGGTCGCTCGCGGGGGTGTCCTCGCCACGAGCCACCGAGCCGAAGACGCGCGGGTTCGTGCCGCCGTTGCGGGCGATGATCGTGAGGACCTCTTCGCGCTTCTCGCGGAGCCGGTCGGACGGCCGGACCATCGCTCGCCGAATGCGTTCGATCATCGCCGGTGAGACGGGGCGCTTGCCGGACTCGTACGCCGACAGGTTGGACGGCGCGATCCCGGCGAGCTCGGCGAGGCGGGCCTGGCTGAGACCCGCTCGCTCGCGCTCGGCTCGAAGGTCGACCATGTCGACGAGGTTATCAGTGATATCCCGGGACGGAGCGGCGTCATCCCGCTCGGTCGACCAGCAGGGCGAGCTGCACGCGGTTCACGCCGAGCCGGGTGGTGGCGCGGGCCAGGTGGGTCTTGACCGTCGCCTCGCCGAGGAACAGTCGCTCCGCGATCTGGGCGTTCGACAGACCCTCGGCGACGGCGCCCGCGATCTCCAGCTCCCGCGCGGTGAGCTGCGCGAGCAGCTCGCGCGCCTCGCGCCGGCCGCGGGCGGCCGGCCTGGAGCCGACCTGCTCCATGACGACCCGCGCGGCCCGCGGGGACAGCGCTCCCTCGCCCGCGGCGACGGATTGGACGGCGGTGACGAGCTCGTCCGGGCCGGAGTCCTTCGCGAGGAACCCGGCGGCACCGGCGTGGACGGCGTCGAGGATGGCCGACTCGGTGTCGAACGACGTCATGGCGATGATGCCGGGCGCGGACGGCAGCGCGGCGGTGGCGGCGGTCGCGCGGATGCCGTCCATGCGCTCCATCCGGAGGTCCATGAGGACGACGTCGGGGTGGTGGGCCTGCACGGCGGTGACCACCTCGTCGCCGTCGGCGGCCTCCGCGACGACGTCGAGTCCGCTCTTCGTGAGGATGGTCCGCAGAAATCCGCGCACCATCGCGTCGTCGTCGACGATCATCACCCTGACCACACGCCGACCCTAGCCACTGCCGGGACCCGCGGGCGCAGGGTGAGCGCGGAGGCGGGTGACTTCAGTCCTCCGCCGTGACGACCCACGGCAGGTGCGCCCGCACCCGGAACCCGCCGTCGTCGGTCGGTCCGGCGTCGAACGAGCCCCCGAGGGCCTCGCACCGTTCCCGCATCCCCGGGATGCCGACGCCGCCGCCGGGGACGCCGCCGCCCGCGGCGCCGGCACCGTTGTGCACGACGACGTCGGTCCCGGCACCCGGGCGCGCCCGCACACTGACGTCCACCCGGGCGCCGGGAGCGTGCTTCGCCGCGTTCGTCACCGACTCCTGCACCACGCGGTAGACGGCGCGGGTCAGGGCGGGGGGCGCGGCGTCGGCGTCGGTGACGAACACGGTGGCGGTGACATCGACGCCGCGCTCCCGGGCACCGTCGAGCAGCTCGGCCAGGTCGCCGAGGGAGGGCGCGGCGCCGGAGTACTCCTCGGCGCCGTCACGCAGGGACTTGATGAGGGTGCGCATCTCCTCGAGCGCCCGGTGGGCGGACGAGCGCATGGACCGCGCGGCGTCCCCGACCCCCGGGTCGTCGGACGACACCTCGAGCGACGCCGCCTCGAGGGAGACGAGGGAGAGCTGGTGGGCGACGGTGTCGTGCATCTCGCGGGCGATGAGGTCGCGCTCCTCCTGCCGCGTGAGCTCGGTGCGCAACGCCTCGGACTCGGCCCGGAGGTCGTCGGCGCGACGCGCCTCCGCGGTCGCCTGCTGCAGCGCCTCCTGGGCCGCGAAGTCGGCGCGCTGGGCCACCCGGCGCGCGGCGTCGGCGTCGGCGTTCGCGGTGACGAGGCGTCGCAGCAGCCCGGCACCGACCGAGACGGCGAGCCCGAGCACGCCCAGCACGATGTACCCCACGGGTGACATGTACGAGGTGGAGCCGTTCTCGAGCGCCACCGAGAAGATCACCTGCGGCGCGGTCGTGGCGTCGCGCCAGAAGGTCACGGCCAGGGCGAGGGCCGTCGCGCCGCCGCACAGCAGACTGCGCCGCAGGTCCGTCCGCGCGATCACCCACGGGAGCGCGATGAGCGGCGCGACGGCGCCCAGCGGCCCGACGACGCCGATCGCTGCGGTCGCGAGACATACCAGGACCGGGTGGGACGTGCGCCACCACATCGCGGCGCCGATGCCGACCGAGACGACGAACCACAGCAGCGACAGTGCGACGTCACCGCCACCCAGGTCGTCCACCGGGGTGGCGAACGCGATCCCGACGATCGCGCAGCACCACGCCACGACCATCGCGCCGATCGTGCCCGCGACGCTCCAGAACCGACGGCCGGGCGAGAGACGCGACGCGGGCGCGGCAGGGACAGGACGGTACAGGGGATACGGCTGCGGGACGCCGGGCTGCCCGGCCGGGCCGGGCGGCGGCGGTCCGTAGGGCGGCGGCGGCCCGTAGGGGGAGGCCCCGTGAGGGGCCTGGGCGTACGGCCGGCCGTACGGCGGCGCCGGCGGGGGAGGCGTGCCGGGCCCCTGGCCACCGGGCGCGCCCGACGGCGGGCGGCCGTACGGGTCGGCGTGGCTCGGCGGCGGATTCATGCGGGCAGCGTACGGCGGTCGCCGGCCGTCCGCCGTCCCCCGATCGGCTCGACGGCGGGGGAAACCCGTCCACCTTTCGGCTCGGCCGGTCGAGCCGCGAAGGGGATCCGCCGGGGTGACCCCGCGCCGGACGATCGTCCCGTTCGGATCGACGTCCCGGCCCTCGTGGCACTGCACCCTCAGGAGTCCTCATGTCCACGTCTCACCCCGACCCGTCCCAGCAGCAGTACCCGCAGCAGCCGTACGGGCCGCCGCAGCCCGGTCAGCAGGCGCACTACGGCGCGCCGCAGGGCTGGTCGCCGCAGCCGCAGATGCCGCCCGCGCCGCAGAAGCGCAAGAACTGGTTCGCCCGGCACAAGGTGCTCACCGGCCTCGGCGCTGTCGTGGTCCTCGTCGTCATCATCGCGAGCGCGAGCGGCGGGGGCGACGACGACAGCCCCGCCGTCGCCGACGTCGACACCGCCGCGACGCAGCAGGCGGACGCCGCGGGCAAGCCCGCCGAGGACGCGAAGCCCGAGGACGCCGAGAAGCCCGCGAAGGCCGACGCGCTGCCCGCCGTCGGCGACAAGGTCCGCGACGGCAAGTTCGAGTTCACGGTGACGAAGCTCGAGGACGGCGTGCAGGAGGTCGGCGACGAGATCCTGGGCGAGAAGGCGCAGGGGCAGTTCGTGCTCGTCCACATGACGGTGGAGAACATCGGCGACGAGGCGCAGTACTTCGACGGGAGCAGCCAGAGCCTCGTCGACACGAAGGGCCGCACGCACTCGGCGGACTCGGAGGCGGGCATCTACCTCGACGAGTCCAACTCGTTCCTCAACGAGATCAACCCCGGGAACAAGGTCGACGGGGTCGTGGTCTTCGACATCCCCAAGAACGCCACCCCGGCGACCCTCGAGCTGCACGACTCGATGTTCTCCGGCGGTGTCGAGGTCGCGGTGAAGTGACGCGCCCGGCCTGGTGACCGCCTCTGCCCGCCGTCCGTCCCTCCCCGACGGCCGGCGGGCAGAGGCTCCTGTCCGCGCCCGCGCGTACGGTCGACCTGTCGACGGAAGCGACCCGCGAGGAGGCGGACGACATGACCACCGACCGCACGGACACGCCGGACGGCGTGGCCGCGGAGTTCTTCGACCGCTACCGGCAGGCCCTGCTGGACCGCGACGAGGCGGCGGTCGCCGACCTGTACGCGGTGCCGGCGCTGATCCTGTTCCCCGGGCAGTCGCTGCCGGTGACGAGCCGCGCGCAGACGGAGCAGTTCTTCGGGTCGTCGTGGAGCCAGTACGAGGGCGTCACGGGCATGACGTCGGACGTGCGGGTCGTGGCGGCCACGGCGCACAGCGTGTGGGCCGACGTGACGTGGCACCACGACGGGCCCGGCGAGGGTACGGAACGGTTCGTGTACCAGCTGGTGCGCACGGATGACGGGTGGCGCATCGCCGTGCTCACGCCGATGGACGTGTGAGCGGATACTGGCGGCATGACGACGGCGACGAACCCGGTCGAGCGGCTCCGGCTGCGGCTGGGAGACGTGCTGTTCGCGAAGGTCGCGGGGCCGGAGGCGGAGGCGGTGCGCGACCGGATCCACCTCACGCCCGGGCCGCGGTGGTTCGCGCCGGACAGCCCGGTCGGGCGCGTGCACGCGGACGCATCGATGTTCGTGGGCGGGCTGCGGGCGCTGCTGCTGCAGTCGCTGCACCCGCTGGCCATGGCGGGCGTGGCCGGGCACTCCGGCTACCGCGGCGACCCGTGGGGCCGGCTGGAGCGGACGGCGACGTTCATCGCGACGACGACGTTCGGCACGGTCGACGACGCGCAGGCCGCGATCGACCGGGTCCGGTCCGTGCACGAGCGCGTGCGCGGCAAGGCGCCGGACGGACGGCCCTACCGCGCGGGCGACCCGCACCTGCTCACCTGGGTGCACGCCGCCGAGGCGGACTCGTTCCTCACCGCGCACCAGCGGTTCGGCGAGCGGCCGCTCACCGACGCCGAGGCCGACGAGTACGTGGCACAGGCCGCCCACGTCGCGCGGGCGCTGGGCGCCGTCGTCGTGCCCGAGACGGTGGCCGGGCTGCGCGAGACGGTCGAGGCGTACCGCCCCGAGCTGGAGGCCTCGCCGGCGGCGCTGGACGCCGCGCGCTTCCTGCTGCGCGAGCCCCCGCTGCCGCGCCTCGCCCGCCCGCCGTACGGGTTGCTGGTCGCGGGCGCCGTCTCGACGCTGCCGACGTGGGCGCGGGACGCGCTCGGCATCGGCACCCCGTTCCGCCGCACGCTCGGCGGCCCGGCCGGCGCGCTCGCCACCCGGGCCGTGCGGTGGGGGATGGGCACCTCCGAGAAGACCCGGGCCTACCCCCGTGCGGGTGTCCCGGCGACGACGCCCGGCTGACGCCTACCTGACGTCCGGCCGACGTCCCGTCGACGCCCGCGTGACCGGCGCGGACCGCCGGTGACCTGCGGGGACCGCCCCGATGAACGTTGCCCGAACGCTTCGTCGGCAGCGCGACCCATCCGGACATCTCGGGCAGAGCGGTTCCTAGAGTCGCGGCTGTGACCACCGTCGTGACCCCACGGCCGTCCGGCCTCCCGGGCGCCCCGTCGGCCCGGGCGGGCACCCCGCCCGCGGGCCCACCACCCGCCACCCGCACGCGCAGCCGCCTCGGCGCCCGCCGCCGCCGGAACGCCCTGCTGTGGGCGCTGCTGCTCGCGGGGCCGAACGTCCTGCTCATCGTCGTCTTCGTCTACCGGCCGCTGCTGCAGAGCCTCTACCTCTCGACGCTGCAGTGGAACCTCGGCTCCCCGTCGGCCCGCTTCGTCGGGCTCGGCAACTACGTCGAGTGGTTCACGGCGCCCACCACGGGCCGCGTCGTCGGCACGACGCTCGTCTTCACGGTCGCGACCGTCGGCGGCGCGATGGTGCTCGGGCTGGGCCTGGCGCTGCTGCTGAACCGGCGGCTGCGGGGCCGCGGCGTCGCGCGCACGGTCGCGTTCGCGCCCTACGTGCTGAGCGGCTTCGCCGTCGGCATCCTGTGGCTGTTCATGTTCGACCCGCGCTACGGCCTGGTGCAGGAGCTGCTCGGCTGGGTCGGCCTCGAGTCGCCCGCCTGGTACACCGCGCGCCCGTGGCCTCTGGTCATGGTGATCGTCGTCTACCTGTGGAAGAACCTCGGGTACGTCGCCCTCATCTATCTGGCCGGCCTGCAGGCCGTGCCGCAGGACCTGCGCGACGCCGCCGCGCTCGACGGCGCGTCGTCGGCCCGCACGCTGCGCTCGATCGTGCTGCCGCTGCTCACCCCGACCACGTTCTTCCTGCTGGTCACGATGATGCTCAGCTCGCTGCAGTCCTTCGACATCATCAAGGCGATGACCCAGGGCGGGCCGCTGGGCTCCACGACGACGCTCATGTACTCGATCTACGAGGAGAGCTTCGTGGGCGGCCGCGCGGGGTACGCGTCCGCAGTCGCCACCGTCCTGTTCCTCGTGCTGCTCGCGGTCACCGCGGTGCAGATGCGGTACGTCCAGCGGAAGGTGCACTACGCATGAGCGCCGCGACGCTCCCCGGCCCCGCCGTCGCCGCCCGGCCGGCACGACGACGCTCGCCGCAGGTCGGCGGTTCCCTCGCCGGCTACGTCACGATGCTCTTCGCGACGGTCGTGCTCGGCCTGCCGCTGGTGTGGCTGCTCCTCGCCAGCCTCAAGACGCCCGAGGAGCTGTACCAGGTGCCGCTGCAGTGGCTGCCGGGGTCGCCGAGCCTCGAGAACTACGCGCAGGCCGCGGGCGCGATCCCGCTCGGTCGCCTGCTGGCGAACAGCATCGGCCTGACCGTCGTCGGCGCGGGCCTCAAGGTCGCGCTCGGCCTGGCGTGCGCGTACGCGCTCGTCTTCCTCGACTTCCCGTTCAAGAAGGTCGTGTTCGGGCTGGTCATCGCGACGCTGATGATCCCGCCGCAGATCACGATCATCCCCAACTACACGCTGGTGGCGAGCCTCGGCTGGCTCAACACCTACCAGGGGATCCTCGTGCCCGGGCTGGCCAGCGCGTTCGGCACCTTCCTGTTCCGGCAGCACTTCCTCACGCTGCCGGCGTCGGTCCTCGAGGCCGCCGAGCTCGACGGCGCCGGTCACTGGCGCAGGCTGTGGAAGTTCGTCGTGCCGATGAGCACGCCGACGCTCGCGGCCGTCGCGCTGGTGTCCGTCGTGACCGAGTGGAACGACTACCTGTGGCCGTTCCTCGTCGTCGACCACGCCGACAAGATGACGCTCCCCGTCGGCCTCACCCTGCTGCAGAACACCGACGGCATGTCGAACTGGGGCGTGCTGCTGGCCGCGACCGTCGTCGTGACCCTGCCCATCCTGCTCGTCTTCCTGATCCTCCAGCGACGCCTCGTCGCCGGCCTCACCGCGGGCGCGGTGACGGGCTGAGCCCGTCCCTCCCGCGCCCTGTCACCCCGAACCAAGGAGCACGTGTGTCCCACCGTCCTGCCCGCCGCACCCGCACCGCCGTCGCGGCGCTCGCCGCGGTCTCGGTCCTCGCCCTCACCGCCTGCGGCGGCCCGAGCGTCGGCGCGACGTCCGGCGACTCGTCCCCAGACGCGTCGGCCGACGTCGACTGGTCGCAGGTGGAGCCTGCGAAGGAGATCACCTGGTGGAGCAACCACCCGGGCCAGTCGCAGGAGCTCGAGCAGCAGCTCATCGACGACTTCACCGAGGAGACCGGCATCGAGGTCGACCTCGTGACCGCCGGCGCCGACTACGACGAGGTGGCCCAGCGCTTCCAGGCCGCGTCGCAGACGGACGAGCTGCCCGACCTCGTCATCGCGTCCGACGTGTGGTGGTTCCGCTACCACCTGAACGACCAGATCATGCCCGTGGACGACGTCATGGAGTTCCTCGACGCCGACGCGGAGGACTTCCAGCCCGCCCTGTACGCGGACTACGAGTACGACGACCAGCACTGGGCGGTGCCCTACGCCCGCAGCACGCCGCTCTTCTACTACAACAAGGACCTGTGGGAGGCCGCGGGCCTGCCAGACCGCGGCCCGCAGACGTGGGACGAGCTCGTCGAGTGGGACGCGAAGGTGAAGCCGGAGGTGCCGAAGGGCGGCTCGACGTTCGGCCTGTCCACCGGCCCGTCGTGGGGCGCCTGGTGGTTCGAGAACATGATCTGGGGCCACGACGGCGCCTACTCCGACGGCTTCGACCTCACGCTCGACACCCCGGAGGCGATCGCGGGCGGCGAGTTCGTGCGCGACCTGTTCCACGGCTCCGGCGTCGCGACGCTCTCGGCCGACGACGCGATGGCGGACTTCTCGTCCGGCCTGATCGCCTCGACCATCGGCTCCACCGGCTCGCTCAAGGGCGCCCTCGACGCCGCGTCGTTCGAGGTCGGCACGGCGTACCTGCCGGACGGTCCGAAGGGCGGCGGCACGCCGACCGGCGGCACCGGGCTGGCCATCCCGTCGTCGCGGACGCCGGAGCAGCAGCTCGCCGCGGCGATGTTCCTCGAGTTCCTCACGAACACCGAGAACACGGCCACGTTCTCGCAGGCCACGGGATACATGCCGGTGCGCACGTCCGCCGTCGAGAGCGACGCGATGAAGAAGACCTACGCGCAGACGCCGCAGTTCCGCACCGCCGTCGACCAGCTCGCCGACAAGGCCCGCGTGCAGGACGACGTGCGCGTCTTCGTGCCGGGCGCCGACGCGCTGCTCAACGAGGCGCTGGAGCAGATCGTCATCGAGGACGCCGACCCGAAGACGGCGTTCGAGGCCATCGCGCCGCGCATCGAGACGGCGTACACCGAGAACGTGGAGCCGTACCTGTGACGGGGGTCGTGGGCTCGCGCCGGCCGCGCGTCGTCGCGCACCGCGGCAACAGCTCCGTCGCGCCGCAGAACACGCTCGCCGCGTTCGAGAGCGCGGCGCTGGCGGGGGCCGACTCGCTCGAGATCGACGTCCGCCTCACCGCGGACGGCGAGGTCGTCGTCCTCCACGACGACACCGTGGACGCGACGACCAACGGCAGCGGCAAGCTGGCGGACCTCGAGCTGCGCGAGGTCCGGCTGCTCGACGCCGGCTCGTGGTTCGCGCCCGCGTACGCCGGGCAGCGGGTGCCGACGTTCGCCGAGGTTATCGGCCTGCTGCGCGCCCGACCGGGCCTGGACCTGCTGCTGGAGGTCAAGGGCGCGTGGACGGCGCAGGAGGTGCTCCGGGTCACCGAGCCGCTGCGTGCGGCGGGCCTCGCGGACCGCACCGTGGCGCAGAGCTTCTGGCCCGAGACGGTGGCCGCCCTGCGCGACGCCGACCCCGGCCTGCGCCGCGGCCTGCTCGTCACCGGGGCGGGCGACGACCTCGTCGCACGCTGCCGCGAGCTCGACGTCGTCATGTGCAACCCGCAGGGCACCGTGCTGCGCGACGACCCGGACGTGGTCGCCCGGCTGCACGACGCCGGCCTCGCCACCGCCGTCTGGACGCTGAACGAGCCCGAGCACTGGGCCGCCGCCGTCGCGCTGGGCGTGGACGAGATCATCACCGACCGTCCCGACCGCCTGGCGGGCTGGCTGGCCGGCTGACGCCTCCCCGAGTTGTCAGGGCCAGGGCGGCGTGCACGCCGCC
>NZ_JBHVBO010000098.1:0-15535 GCF_042668085.1 Isoptericola sp. NPDC057391
CCGGTAGCCCGACGGCGTCCCCCAGGGCGGCCGCGTCCACGCGGCCGGGCGCGGGCCGCCGCGCGACGAGCCAGGGGTCCCGCACGCCGAGCTCGACGAGCTCGGCCCACGTCGCCAGCGCCCCGGCCACACCCGGCGCGGTGCAGGGGGCCACGAGCAGGACCACGTCCGCGGAGGCGACGAGCATCCGCGCGGCCGGGGTCCAGGCAGCGGGGCGGGGCAGGTCGAGCACCACGGTCTCGCCGCCGCGCAGCAGGCCGGTGCAGACGTCCACGACCACCGCGTCGTCGGGACGGGCGGGGCTCAGGCGGGCCCCGGAGAGCACGGGCACCGCGCGCCAGCGAGGCAGCGCGGCGACCAGCCCCACGCCGTCCACGTCCCCGCGGGCGGCGGCGAGCTCCGGCCAGCGGGCGCCCGGCTCGTCCTCGATGCCGAGCAGCACGTCCGCGCCGGGGCCGGGCAGGTCGAGGTCCACGAGGACCGCGCCCTCCTCCGCCCGCCGGAGCCCCTGGGCGAGGGCCGCGGCCAGGGTGCTCACCCCGGCGCCGCCGCACGCCCCGACGACGGCGACCGTGCGGCGCCCCCGTCCCGGTGCCCAGGGCGCGGTGCCCGGCGGGGGCCAGGCGGTCGTCGGCAGCGTGCTCGTCGGCCCCGGGCTCGTCGGCCGGGGCAGCGTGCGGGTGGGTGCGTCGTCCATGCGCCCCAGGCTGGTCGCCCCCGCTCGGCCGTCGGGCCGGCGGGCGCGGACCTGTGGACGACGGTCGCCTGGGGGCGGCCTCCGAGCGGCGTCAGGCCGCGGCGGCGTCCTCCGGGACGGTCGCGACGTCGTCGGCCGGCCGGCCGCGTTCGCGCTCCGCGCGCAGGGCAGGCACGAAGCAGAGCACGCCGAGCACGCTGAACGCGCCGCCGAGCACCATCGCGAGCGGCGTCGACGCGGTCTGCGCCACCCAGCCCAGCGCGGGCGACGCTACCGCGTACGCGGCGAAGGACACCATCGACGCCAGGGACAGCACGGTGGACCGGTTGTCCCGCTGCGCCTCGCGGTGCAGCAGGGCGTTGTACCCCGGGCCGGAGCTGCCGTGCAGCCCGTACGTGACCAGGTACGCGACGACCAGCATCGCGGGCCCGCCGGCGAGCCCCATCCACACCGCGCCGAGGCCGTTGAGGACGCGCGCCGCCATCGCCGTGCGGGCCACGCCGAACCGTCGGGACGCGAGGCCGCACAGGGCCGCGCCGAGCGCGAACGCCCCCCAGCCGACCGACGCGACCGGGCCCATGACGGCGCCGGCCTCGGCCTCGCCCCCGAGCAGCTCCGCCATCCGGACGGGTTGCAAGGACTCGAACACGACCATCGCCGTCGCCGCGAAGAGCTCCACCAGGAGCAGGCCGCGCAGCACCCGGTTGTCCCGGGCGAGGCGCAGGCCGGAGGCGACCACCGCGGGCATCTGCCGCGCGGAGCCGACGGTGGAACGGAACGCCGCACGCCACCGGCGTCGTCCGGCGGGGACCGGGCCCGTGCCGGCACCCGCGGGCCGACGCGGGGCCTCGCGCACGAGCACCGTGACCATCACGAGGTGCACGACGGCCAGCACCGCGTACGTCGCGTACGGCAGGGTGAGCGCCGACCACGCACTGAACGGGTGCCACCAGACCAGCCCGCCGGACACCAGCGCGCCGAGGGCGATCGACACCCCGAGCACGGTGCCCTGGTGCGCGAGCGTGCGGTCGACGTCGGCCCCGGGGTGCGTCGCGTGCACGGCGTCGACGAACCACGCCTCGAGCGGGCCGGAGTCCAGCGCCCGGAACATGCCCATGAGCGCGGCCGCCACCACGAACGCCCAGACCGACTGCGCCAGCAGGAACGTGGTGGCCGCCAGGACCTGCACCGCGGCCGAGGCGATGAGCATCGGGCGTCGCCCGACGGCGTCGGCGGTGCCGCCGGTCGGCAGCTCGAGCGCGAACACGACGAGGCCCGTCACCGAGGCGAGCGTGAGCGTCTGGGCCACGGTGAGGCCGCGCTCGATCGGCAGCAGCGTCGTGACGGTGACGACCAGCCCGACGGGGAACCACCGGGTGGCCGTGAGCAGGAGGAAGACGCGCTGCGGGCTCATGACCCGTCGCCCCTGCTCCCGGAACCGTCGTCGGCGGGGATGGTCTCGGTGCCGGGCACGTCGTCCGGCACGTCGTCCGCGTCCAGCGGGAAGAGGAACCGCCACAGCTGCAGGCGCCGCGCCCGGGGGTCGCCGGCGCCGACGCGCAGGTACTTGTTGACGACCGCCTCCAGCTCCTGCGCCATCGCGGCCGCCTGCTCGGGCGTGACGTCCACCCAGGTGTCGGTCATGCCGGCGACGTCCGTCCACTCCTTCGGCCAGCTGTCGGCGACGTCGAGCCAGTGGGCGTAGTGCGTGTCGAACTGGCGGTGGTAGTCGCGCACCAGCCAGCCGAGCGCCGTCTGCGCGTCCTCGTCGCCGCCGAAGTCGGAGTCGCGCCAGCCGTGGCTCTGGGTGGTCGCCGCCCAGAGCCGCTCCTTGCCACGCCCCTCCTCGGTGTCCGTCACGAGGCCGACGGACTCCAGCTTGCGGAGGTGGTAGCTGGTGGCGCCGGTGTTGGTGGACAGCTCGGCGGCGAGGGAGGTCGCCGAGGCCGGGCCGCCGCGCCGCAGCGCCCCGAGCAGCCGCGAGCGCAGCGGGTGGGCCAGGACCTTGGCGGCCTCGGCGGTGAGCTCGAGGTGGGTGTACGGGCGCTCCGGCGTCGGCTCCATGCGTGCACGATAACCATGCACAACTCCTGTGCACAAGACTTCTGCACAGGAGTTGTGCATGAGATCCGGCTCGACGCGGCGAGCCGCGCGGCTAGGCTCGCCCCGTGACCGACCAGCGACCCGGACCGCGCGAGGCGGCACCGGCGACCCCGCGGGCGCGCGTCGCGGCCTTCTTCGACCTCGACAAGACGATCATCGCCACGAGCTCGTCGGCCGCGTTCTCCAAGCCGTTCTACGCCGGAGGTCTCATCACGCGCGGCGACGTGCTGCGCAGCGCGTACGCGCACCTCCTCTTCTACGCGGGCAACGCCGACGCCGACCAGACGGAACGGATGCGCAAGCACCTGTCCGAGCTCGCCACCGGCTGGGAGGTGAGCAAGGTGCAGCAGATCGTCGCGGAGACGGTGCACGATCTCATCGACCCGTACGTCTACGCCGAGGCCGTCGAGCTCATCGCCGAGCACCACGAGCTCGGGCACGACGTCGTCATCGTCTCCGCCTCCGGCGCCGAGCTCGTCGAGCCGATCGCCACCGTGCTGGGCGCCGACCACGTCGTGGCCACCCGCATGGCCGTCGAGGACGGCCGGTACACCGGCGAGATCGAGTTCTACGCGTACGGGGAGCAGAAGGCCGAGGCCGTGCGCGAGCTCGCCGACCGGCGCGGCTACGACCTCGAGCGCAGCTACGCCTACTCCGACTCGGTGACGGACGCCCCGATGCTGGGCGCCGTCGGGCACGGCTTCGCCGTCAACCCCGACAAGACATTGCGCCGCGCGGCCGCCGAGAACGGTTGGGGCGTGCTCACGTTCTCGCGGCCCGTGGCCCTCCGCTCCGCGATCCGACCGCCCGCCGTGGCCCTCGCCGCGGGCGGCGTCGTCGTCGCCGGCGCCGCGGCCTGGTTGCTCCGCCGCTGGTGGCGGCGTCGGCACGCCTGAGCGCTTGCACACCTGCGCGGGCGGGCGTTCCATGGGAGGAGACAGCCGGACGCGGGACCCACGCTAAGGAAGTCCCCGGTTGAGGACCCACTCGGTGGGAACGACCCCACCCAGTGATCGGACCAAGCGCCTGCTACCCGCGTCCGGGCTGGCGAGAGCGGCGCTCGGACGACCAGTTTCCCGGGCGCCGTCCTCGTGCCCGGCCCCCGCGCCTCATCCGGCCGCTCCGACGGTCGGCGGGCCCGCCCACTCCTCCGCGAGGATGCCGTAGGTGTAGCCGTCCACCCAACCCAGCTCGTCGTGCCACGAGTCGCGGACGCCATGCTGCTCCCGCCGCATGCCGAGCTTCTCCATGACCCGCCACGACGCCGCGTTCGCGGCGAAGCAGCCGGCGGTCACGCGGTGCAGGCCCAGGTCGGTGAACGCGACGTCGAGCAGCGCGCCCGCGACGGCGGTCGCGATCCCCCGCCCCGCGTAGACCGGGTCCACGAGGTACCCGAGCGAACCCTCGGCCCGCCGCCACGCGTCGCTCCCCGGCTGCCCCATGCCGTCGTCCACGGACAACGACGCGGTGGCGACGACGACGCCGTCCAGGTCGGCCACGACCCTTTGGTCGTAGGGGTCGTCGAGCGCGCGGCGCCACGAGGCCCGCAGCCCGTCGGCGTCCTGCGTGGTGCGCAGCAGCCACCGCGTCACGTCCGGCTCGTTGCGCCACGCCAGCACCCGGTCGACGTCGCGGCTCGTCGGCACGCGCAGGCGGAGGTCGCCGACCTCGCGCGGCCAGGACACGTAGGGGGTCGTCATGGTCGACGTCTACCAGCCGCGCCCGGGGACGCGCAGCGGATTTCGACGGCGGGCCGGAGCGCCGGGGGTCCCGGGACCGGTTTTGCAAGGAGTGCGGCCGAACCGTGGGACGGCGTGACCCCGGTCACGCACGAGGTCTAGACTCCCGACGGCGGGGCCCCGCGGGGCGCCGTCGTCCCCGGGGTCGCGACGCGACGTCGCCCGCCGGGGAACGCACCAGCGACGATGCGCACCGGAGGTAAGCGTGCCAGAGAACGAGACCACCGCCCCCAGCCTCGAGAACCTGCTGCACGAGACGCGAGCGTTCCCGCCCAGCCCCGCCTTCGCGGCGCAGGCGAACGCCCAGGCGTCCCTGTACGAGGAGGCCAAGGCCGACCGGCTCGGGTTCTGGGCCGACCAGGCACGGGAGCTGGTCAGCTGGTCGACGCCGTTCACCCAGACCCTGGACTGGTCCGAGGCCCCGGTCGCGAGGTGGTTCGCCGACGGGAAGCTCAACGCCGCGTACAACGCGGTGGACCGGCACGTCGAGGCCGGGCTCGGCGACCGGGTCGCCATCCACTTCGAGGGCGAGCCGGGCGACACGCGCACCGTCACCTACGCGGACCTGCAGCGCGAGGTCTCCCGGGCCGCCAACGCCCTCACCTCGCTGGGCGTCACCAAGGGCGACCGGGTCGTCATCTACCTGCCGATGCTGGTCGAGTCGGTCGTCGCGATGCTCGCGTGCGCCCGCATCGGCGCGCCGCACTCGGTGGTCTTCGGCGGCTTCTCCGCCGACGCGCTGCGCAGCCGCATCGCCGACGCCGAGGCGAAGCTGGTCATCACGGCCGACGGCGGATACCGCCGCGGCGCGCCGTCCGCCCTCAAGCCCGCCGTCGACGAGGCGCTCGCGCCGAAGGACGGCGAGCCCGCCACCACCGTGCAGCACGTGCTCGTCGTGCGCCGCACCGAGCAGGACGTCGCGTGGACCGACGGCCGCGACGTCTGGTGGCACGACGCCCTGGAGCAGGCCGACCCGGTCCACGAGCCGATCGAGGTGGACGCGGAGCACCCGCTGTTCATCCTGTACACGTCGGGCACGACGGGGAAGCCGAAGGGCATCCTGCACACCACGGGCGGCTACCTCACGCAGGCGGCCTACACCCACAAGAACGTCTTCGACCTCAAGGCCGAGTCCGACGTCTACTGGTGCACCGCCGACATCGGCTGGGTCACCGGGCACACGTACGTCGTCTACGGTCCGCTGGCCAACGGCGCCACCCAGGTGCTGTACGAGGGCACGCCGGACACCCCGCACCGCGGCCGCTGGTGGGAGCTGATCGAGAAGTACAAGGTCTCGATCCTCTACACCGCGCCGACGGCCATCCGCACCTGCATGAAGTGGGGCGAGGACATCCCCGCCGGCTTCGACCTGTCGAGCCTGCGGGTGCTCGGCTCGGTGGGCGAGCCCATCAACCCCGAGGCGTGGATGTGGTACCGCCGCGTCGTCGGCGGCGACACCACCCCCATCGTCGACACCTGGTGGCAGACCGAGACGGGCGCCATCATGATCAGCCCGCTGCCGGGCGTCACCGCCACCAAGCCCGGCTCGGCGCAGGTCGCGCTGCCGGGCATCGTGGCCGACGTCGTCGACGACGAGGCCCGCTCCGTGCCCGACGGCGGCGGCGGGTACCTCGTGCTCTCCGAGCCGTGGCCGTCCATGCTGCGCGGCATCTGGGGCGACCTGCAGCGGTTCAAGGACACCTACTGGTCGCGGTTCGAGGGCCTGTACTTCGCCGGCGACGGCGCCAAGAAGGACGAGGACGGCGACATCTGGCTGCTCGGCCGCGTGGACGACGTCATGAACGTCTCCGGCCACCGCCTGTCGACGACGGAGATCGAGTCCGCGCTCGTCTCGCACGACGTCGTGGCCGAGGCCGCCGTCGTCGGCGCCAACGACGAGACCACCGGCCAGGCGGTCGTCGCGTTCGTGATCCTGCGCGGCGAGCACGCCGACCGCGCGTCCACGCCGGAGGGGGCCGAGGAGGTGCAGGCCGAGCTGCGCAACCACGTCGCCAAGGAGATCGGCCCGATCGCCAAGCCGCGCCGCATCCTCGTCGTGCCGGAGCTGCCCAAGACCCGGTCCGGCAAGATCATGCGCCGACTGCTGCGCGACGTCGCCGAGAACCGCACGGTGGGCGACGCGACCACGCTCGCCGACTCGTCCGTGATGGACCTCATCTCCGCAGGTCTCGCCAAGCCGTCGGCGGCCAACGAGGACTGACCTCGGCTCCCCGCGAGGTAGTTCAAGGCTCCGCGAGGTAGTGGTCCAGTCCACTACCTCGCGGAGCTTCGGACTACCTCGGCGAGAATGGGGTCGTGTCCACCTCGCCCGTCCAGCCCACCCTGTCCTTCGACCCCCTCGACCCGTCCGCCCAGGACGCCGTGCGCGCGCTCGCCGCCGCGGCGGCCGAGCGGGACGGCGTCGCCCCGCTCTCGGAGCAGCCGCTGCTCCGGCTGGGGACGGACGCCGACTGGCTGACGCACGTCGTGGCCCGCGGCGAGGACGGCGCCGTCGTCGGCTACCTGCAGGTGGACCGGGGCGGCGTCGACGCGAGCGCCGAGCTGGTGGTGCACCCGGACCACCGGCGCCGGGGCGCCGGGAGCGTGCTGCTGCGCACCGCCGAGCGCGACGCGCGGCTGCCGATGTTCTCGGGCGCCCCCGGCCAGCGCGGCAAGCCGCTGCGGGTGTGGGCGCACGGCGACCTGCCCGCGGCGCGGGCGTTCGCCGCAGCGCACGGCTACGCGGTGGCGCGCGAGCTGCTGGTGCTCGCGCGGCCGCTCGGTCCCGACGACGCGGCGCGCGACCTGCCGGACCTGCCCGGCCTCGCCCTGCGGACGTTCCGGCCCGGCGATGACGACGAGGCGTGGGTGCGCGTCAACGCCGCGGCCTTCGCCGACCACCCCGAGCAGGGCCGGCTCACGGTGGACGACCTGCACGACCGGCAGCGCGAGCCCTGGTTCGACGCCGACGGCTTCTTCCTCGTGGTGCCCGACGGCGAGGGGTCCGGCGAGCCGCTCGGTTTCCTCTGGACCAAGGTCGAGCCGGGTCCGGACGGTGCGCAGCAGGACGGCGAGATCTATGCCGTCGGCGTCTCCCCCGACGCGCAGGGCCGCGGGCTGGGCCGCGCGCTCACCGCCGTCGGGCTCCGCCACCTGGCACGCGTGGGCTGCGACCGCGCGGTGCTCTACGTGGACGGCGACAACGCGGCGGCGCTGGCCACGTACGCGAGCGCGGGCTTCGAGCGCGCCGCGGTGGACGTCCAGTACGCGCGTGCCGCGGGCGCGTAGCGACGGGGCGGAGAACTTCGTCACCCGCCGTTCACCTATCGGTGCCACGATGGGGGGCATGACTGCGTCGCGCCCCCGAACGTCCCGGTCCCGCGACGGACGCGGCGATCCCGCCGCGCCGGACGCCGTCGCGGCCGCCGAGGTGACGGACAGCCGGCCGCGCTCCACGGCCGTCGCGCCGTCCCGCCCCCTGGACCCGCAGCTCGCGGCCCACATCGCCGAGCACATCGCCGAGGAGCCGGGCCCCGACGGCGTCGCCGAGGCCGCGCTCGAGCCGCTTCCCGACGACCGCTTCGCGGAGCGCGAGCTCAGCTGGCTGGCGTTCAACGAGCGGGTGCTGGAGCTGGCGGAGGACCCGACGCTGCCGCTGCTGGAGCGCACCCGGTTCCTCGCGATCTTCGCGTCCAACCTGGACGAGTTCTTCATGGTGCGGGTAGCCGGCCTGAAGCGCCGCATCGCGACGGGCATCGCCGTCACCGCGGCGTCGGGCATGAGCCCGCGCCAGGTGCTGGGGGCGATCGGCGAGGGCGCGCACCGCCTGATGACGCGGCACGCGGAGGTGTTCCGCTCCGACGTGCAGCCCGCGCTCGACGCCGAGGGCATCACCATCGTGCACTGGGACCAGCTCGAGGCCCGCGAGCAGGAGCGCCTGCACAAGTTCTTCCGCAAGCAGATCTTCCCCGTGCTTACGCCGCTCGCGGTGGACCCGGCGCACCCGTTCCCGTACATCTCGGGGCTGTCGCTGAACCTTGCGGTCGTCGTCGCGAACCCCCTGACGGGCAAGGAGCACTTCGCCCGGGTCAAGGTGCCGCCGCTGCTGCCGCGGTTCATCGCCGTCGACGACCGCGGCCGCCCGTCGGCGCCCACGCCCACGCAGCGCGGGGGCACCCAGACGTCGTTCGTGCCGCTGGAGGAGGTCATCGCCCAGCACCTCGACCACCTGTTCCCGGGCATGGAGGTGCGCGAGAGCCACACGTTCCGCGTCACGCGCAACGAGGACGTGGAGGTCGAGGAGGACGACGCCGAGAACCTCCTGCAGGCGATGGAGAAGGAGCTGCTGCGCCGCCGCTTCGGCCCGCCCGTGCGGCTCGAGCTCGCGCACGGCATCTCCGCGCGCATCCGCGAGCTGCTGGTGCGCGAGCTCGGGGTGGCCGAGGAGGAGGTGTACGAGCTGCCCGCGCCGCTCGACCTCACGGGGCTCAACGTCATCGCCGACATCGAGCGCGCGCCGCTGCACTACCCGCCGTTCGTCCCGACGACGCACCGCCAGCTCGCCGAGGTGGAGTCGGCCACGGCGCGCGACGTCTTCGCCGCGATCCGCGAGCGGGACATCCTGCTGCACCACCCCTACGACTCGTTCTCCACGTCGGTGCAGACGTTCCTCGAGCAGGCGGCCGCCGACCCGGCGGTGCTCGCGATCAAGCAGACGCTGTACCGCACGTCGGGCGACTCCCCGATCGTCGACGCCCTGATCGACGCCGCCGAGGCCGGCAAGCAGGTGCTCGCGCTCGTCGAGATCAAGGCGCGCTTCGACGAGCAGGCCAACATCTCCTGGGCGCGCAAGCTCGAGGAGGCGGGCGTGCACGTCGTCTACGGGATCGTCGGCCTCAAGACGCACGCCAAGCTGTCGCTCGTGGTGCGCCAGGAGTCCGACGGGCTGCGCCGGTACTGCCACGTCGGCACCGGCAACTACCACCCGAAGACGGCCCGCCTCTACACCGACCACGGCCTGCTGACCTGCGACCGCGACGTCGGCCAGGACCTCACGCGGCTGTTCAATCAGCTCTCCGGGTACGCCCCGCAGTCGCGCTTCCACCGGCTGCTGGTCGCGCCCCGCGCCGTGCGGGCCGGCCTCATCGAGCGCATCGACCGCGAGGCCGACGCCGCCCGTGCCGGGCACGACGCGTGGGTGCGCATCAAGGTGAACTCCGCCGTCGACGAGGCCACCATCGACGCCCTGTACCGGGCCTCGCAGGCCGGGGTGAAGGTCGACCTGGTGGTCCGCGGGATCTGCGCGCTACGCCCGGGCGTGCCCGGCCTGAGCGAGAACATCCGCGTGCGCTCGATCCTCGGCCGCTTCCTCGAGCACTCCCGCATCTACGCGTTCGCGAACGCGGCCGGGCCGGCCATCGGCGAGGGGCCGGAGTCCGGCCCGGAGGTGTACATCGGCTCGGCCGACCTCATGCACCGCAACCTCGACCGGCGCGTCGAGGCGCTGGTCCGGATCGCCGACGAGGGCCAGGTCGCGGAGCTGCTGGAGCTCATGGACGCGTCCATGTCGGACGAGACCGCCACGTGGCACCTGCAGCCGGACGACACCTGGGTGCGGCACGCCGCCGGCCCGGACGGCGCACCGCTCGTGGACCTGCAGGCGCAGCTCGTCGCCCGTCACCGCCGCCGGCCCGAGCGGGCTCGATGAGGGCGCGGTGAGGGTGGCGCGGGTGCGCCGGGCGGCGGGCACGACGGCCTCCCCGCTCGTGGACAGGCTGGGGGCGACGTCGGTGGAGCACGCCCCGGTGATCGAGTCGGCGGGCGCGCTCGTGTGGCGCGAGCGCGACGGGCGGCTGCAGGTGCAGCTCGTGCACCGGCCGCGCTACGACGACTGGTCCTGGCCGAAGGGCAAGCTCGAGCCGGGCGAGTCGCTGAACACCGCCGCCGCGCGCGAGGTGGCGGAGGAGACGGGCAAGCCCGTGGTCCTGGGCGTCCCCCTGCCGGGGCTGCAGTACCTGACGCCCGAGGGGCGCGTGAAGCGCGTGCACTACTGGGCGGCCCGCCGAGCCTCCCGGACGGATGACGCCGCGGCCCTCGACGCGCGGTTCCCCGTGCAGCCGCCGTCGAAGGACGAGGTCGACAAGAAGGCGTGGCTTGACGTCGACGACGCCGCCGCGCGCCTCACGCGCCGCGCCGACCGCGGTCCGCTCGAGGCCCTCGTGGAGGCGCACGGCCAGGGCCGGCTCGCCACGCACGCGGTCGTCATCGTGCGGCACGGCAAGGCCGTCACCCGGGCGGCCTGGCACGGCGCGGAGCACGACCGGCCGCTGACGCCGGTGGGGTACGGCCAGGGCGCGGCCCTCGTCCCGGTCCTCGCGGCCTACGGCGTGACGTCCGTCGTCTCGAGCCGCTGGGAGCGCTGCGCGGCGACGATCGAGCCGTACGTGCGGGCGTCGCACGCCCGCCCGGAGCTCAGCGACCAGCTGGGCGAGGCCGAGCACGAGCGCTCGCCGTCCCGCGTCGCCGCGACGGTGCGCGACCTGCTCGAGTCGGGCCGGTCGGCGGTGCTGTGCACGCACCGGCCGGTGCTCCCGACGGTGCTCGACGTGCTGGGCCAGCACTCCCGCCGCGCCGTCGCGAACGTGCTGCCCTCGCGCGACCCGTTCCTTGAGCCGGGCGACCTGCTCGTCGCCCACGTGGCGACCACCGGCAAGGGCCCCCGCGTCGTCGCGGTCGAGAAGGTCACTCCCCCGGTCTACTGACCGCCGGCGGTCGTCGAGCCCGGCGTCAGGCCGGCGTCAGGCCAGCCAGGGGTGCAGGATCCACGTGGTCAGGGCGGCGACGGCCGCGGCGGCGGGGATCGTCAGCACCCACGCGGCGCCGATGTTCTTGGCGACGCCCCAGCGCACGGCGGACAGCCGGCGCGTGGCGCCGACGCCCATGATCGCCGAGGTGATGGTGTGCGTCGTCGAGACCGGCGCGTGGAGGATGAACGCGTTGGCGTAGAGCACCAGTGCCGACACCGACTCGGCCACGAAGCCGCGCGCCGGGTCGAGCTCGATGATGCGACGGCCGAGCGTGCGCATGATCCGCCAGCCGCCGGAGTAGGTGCCGAGCGAGATCGCGCCCGCGGCGGCGAGCTTGACCCACAGCGGGATCGTGCCGTCGGCGGCGGCCCACCCCACCGTCACGAGGGCCATGTAGATGACGCCCATGGTCTTCTGCGCGTCCTGCAGCCCGTGGCCGAGCGCCATGGCCGCCGCGGAGGCGGTCTGCGCGAGGCGGAACCGGCGCGTCACCCGCGAGGGGGCGGCGTTCCGGAAGATCCACAGCACGGCGACCATCACGAGGTAGGCGCCGACGAAGCCGATGAGCGGCGAGAACACCATCGGCAGCACGACCTTGTCGATGATCGACTGCCCGTAGATGGGGAGCCCGGCCGCCAGGCCCGCCCCGACGAGCCCGCCGATCAGCGAGTGCGTGGACGACGACGGCAGGCCGAACCACCAGGTGATGAGGTTCCAGGCGATGGCGCCGATCAACGCGCACAGCACCACGACGAGCGCGGTGTGGTTGGAGGCGTCCTGCAGGTCGACGATCGACGTCGCGATGGTCTCGGCGACCTCGGTGCCGAGGAGTGCGCCGACGAAGTTCATCACCGCCGCCATGCCCAGCGCGACCCGCGGCGTCAGCGCGCGGGTCGAGACGGAGGTGGCGATGGCGTTGGCCGCGTCGTGGAAGCCGTTGGTGTAGTCGAAGCCGAGCGCGATCGCGACGACGAGGACGACGAGAGCCGCCTCCACCGTCAGGACTCCTTGAGGGCGATGGTCTCGACCATGTTCGCGACCCGCTCGAAGGCGTCGGCGGCCTCCTCGAGCATGTCGACGATCTCCTTGAGCTTGATGAGCAGCACCGGGTCGGTGGTGTCGTCGAAGAGCTGCGCGATGAGCTCGCGGTGCAGCTTGTCGCCCTGGTTCTCCAGGCGGTTGATCTCGACCCAGTAGTCGGACAGCTGGTCCATCGAGCGCAGGCGCGGCATGGCCTCGGCGGTGAGCTCGGCGCAGCGCTGCAGCACCTGCACCTGCTCCGACACCCGCAGGGGCAGCTCGTCCACCTTGTACAGGACGATGAGGTCGCCGGCCTCCTCCATGGCGTCCATGCAGTCGTCGAGCGCGGACGCCAGGCCGTAGATGTCGTCCCGGTCGAACGGGGTGACGAACGTCTGGTTGAGGCGCCGCATGATCGAGTGCGCGGCGTCGTCGGCGACGTGCTCGGCCTCGTTGAGCCGGCGGACGATCCCCTCCCGCTCCTGCCGGGACGCCCCGAGCAGCTCCGCCAGCAGGGAGGCCCCCGTGACGTTGTGCTGCGCGAGCGTCGCCAGCATGTCGAAATAGGTCGTGTCGCGCGGTGTCAGGCGCAGGCGCACGTGTGGCTCCCGGATCGAGGACGCTGAGACTCTCACAGACTAGAGGTGGCCATCCTGGCGCGACCAGTTGAACGCGCGTTGAACGATCCCACCTGGCGGCTGCGGGAACTCGGGTGAGGTGCGACGCCGGACCGGGAGCGCCTCTCGGCGCGTGGCCGCTCGTAGCGGCTGAAGATGGAGCCCGGGGCTACCGCGGCCCGACGTCGCCCGAACATCGTAAGCCCGGGCGTCGGCGTGCTCCGAACACGCAGGTCAGCCCCGCCGGACGAGCCCGCCGAGGGGGGCGGGGCCTCAGTCGAGGGTGCCCGCCCGCCAGCCCGCCGCCGCGCGCTCCAGCTCCTCGGCGGTGCGCACCAGGTCGGCGGCTCCGCGCGTCATCCTCGTGGCGCCCTCGGGGTCCGCGACCTCGCGGGCGTCGGCGTCGAACGCCGCCCCCGTCGCGAGGATGCGGCAGAACGACGCGGCCCGCTCGAGCGCCACGGCCAGGTCACCGGCGTAGACGCCGGACAGGACGTCGTCCGCGAGCGCCCGCAGGTCATCGGGAGCGGGCGGGCGGGGCACGCCGGCCACCGCCTCGTGCACGGGGGCGGCGTCGACGCCGAGGCGGTAGCGCAGCCCCACGGTCCGCGCGTCGCGGCGGACCCACTCGCGCAGCACGTACAGCCGCCACAGCGCGCCGGGCAGCGACGCGGGCGCGGCGTCCGACCAGAGGGCCGCGACGACGTCGAGCCCTTCCCGCTCGACGAGGCGCACCAGGCGGTCCACGACGTCCGGGTCCTCGGCGGCCCGCGCCCGGTGCACGACGGCGCGCGCGGTGGTGTGCGCCACCTCGTCGCGCAGCGCGGGGTCGAGCGACCCGGGGATCTGTTCCGCGGTCTGCGGGTCGAGCATGGCGGGTCGGCGGTGCCTGCGCGGCTCGGGTGCGTCGTTCACCCCTCCAGTCTGGACCCCGGGGCCCGGGGCCCGGGGGCCGCTCACGCGTCCGACCTGCTCAGCGCGCCGAGAGGCGCACCCCGACCTAGCATCGAGGGACGCAAGGTCTGCCGAGCGGAGCGAGGACGATCATGACGAGCCCAGCACCAGGGACCGCGGCGCACAGCGCACACCGGAAGGCCACGGCGCTCGCCTTCGCCGCGGCGGTCGGTGGCTTCCTCTTCGGATTCGACTCGTCGGTGATCAACGGCGCCGTCGACGCGATCGAGGGCCAGTTCGACCTCAACTCGACCGTGACGGGGCTCGTCGTGGCGATCGCCCTGCTCGGCTGCGCGCTGGGCGCGTGGTCGGGCGGCAAGCTCGCCGACCGGTGGGGCCGCACCCACGTGATGGTGCTGGGCGCGGTGCTGTTCTTCGTCTCGTCGATCCTGTCGGCGATCGCGTGGAGCGCCTGGGACCTCGCGATCTGGCGGTTCATGGCGGGCGTCGGCATCGGCATCGCGTCCGTGATCGCGCCCGCGTACATCGCGGAGATCGCGCCCGCGGCGATGCGCGGGCGGCTCGGCTCGCTGCAGCAGCTCGCGATCACCGTCGGCATCTTCGCGGCCCTGCTGTCCGACCAGATCCTCGCGACGGCGGCGGGCAGCGCGGCGAACGAGCTGTGGCTCGGCTGGGAGGCGTGGCGCTGGATGTTCCTCGTCGCCGTGGTGCCGGCGGCCGTGTACGGCATCCTCGCGCTACGGATGCCCGAGTCGCCGCGCTATCTCGTGACGAAGGGGCGCGAGGACGAGGCCCGGACCGTGCTGGCGTCCGTGCTGGGGCCCGACGAGCACCCGGACGAGCGCATCGGGGAGATCCGCCGCTCGATCGCCGTCGACGAGGAGAACGCCGAGCTGGGCAGCCTCAAGGGCGACCGGTTCGGGCTCAAGCCCATCGTGTGGGTCGGCATCGTGATGGCGATCTTCCAGCAGTTCGTCGGGATCAACGTGATCTTCTACTACTCGACGACGCTGTGGCAGGCGGTCGGCTTCGACGAGTCGCAGGCGTTCCTCGTCTCGACGATCACGTCGGTCACCAACGTGGCCGTGACGTTCATCGCCATCGCCCTCATCGACAAGGTGGGCCGGCGTCCGCTGCTGCTCATCGGCTCGGCGGGCATGGCGGTCTCCCTGGGCCTCATGGCGATCGCGTTCACGCAGGCGACGTCCGTCGTCGGGCCGGACGGCGAGAGCACCATCCAGCTCGGCGCCCCGTGGAACGGCGTGGCCCTGGTGTGCGCCAACGCGTTCGTCGTCTTCTTCGGCGCCACGTGGGGCCCGCTGATGTGGGTGCTGCTGGGCGAGATGTTCCCCAACCGGATCCGCGCGGCCGCCCTGGGCGTGGGCGCGGCGGCGAACTGGATCGCGAACTTCGCGATCACGCTGACGTTCCCGCCGATGCTCGACACCTTCGGCCCCGCGGTCCCCTACCTCATGTACTGCATCTTCGCGGTGCTGTCGTTCTTCTTCGTGCTGGGCAAGATCCCGGAGACCAAGGGCGTCGAGCTCGAGGACATGGCGGGCGAGGCCTACAAGCGCGCCTGACGCCGCCCCTGCGCGCACCGGCCGACGGCCCGCGCCCCGCTCCACGGGGTCGCGG
>NZ_JBHVBO010000099.1:0-15298 GCF_042668085.1 Isoptericola sp. NPDC057391
CGAGCTGCTCACGGGCGAGCCGGCCGCCGTGGGCCCGGGGCGCTGACCGTGCCTGGCCCAGATCCTGCCCGATTTCGGGCAGGATCTGGCATGTCGGGGAAGAGCGGCGCATGATGTCCCGGTGACCGACGCCGATCTCGTCGCCCGCATCGCGACCTCCACGGGGCTGTCCCCGGCGGAGGCCGAGCGCGTCGTCGAGGACGTCCTCGCCTGGTACCGCGAACCGGTCGAGGAGTACGTCCGTCGCCGGCACGCGTCGCTGCGCACCTACGGGCGCCGCAACGAGGAGATCTACGCCCAGATCGCCGCCGAGCTGCGCGAGCGCCTCGTGGCGGCCCCGGAGCTCAGCGAGCGCCAGGTCCGTCGCACCATCTACGGCTAGACGCCACGTCACGACCAGCAATCGCTAGGAGCAACCAGACCCATGTGCGGAATCGTCGGCTACGTCGGCCCCCAGCAGGCAGCACCCGTCCTCGTCGAGGGCCTCACCCGCCTGGAGTACCGCGGCTACGACTCGGCCGGCATCGCCGTGCTGAACCCGCGTTCCAGCGCACACCCGTCGCGCGTCGTGCGGGCCAAGGGCCGCGTGCGCGACCTCGAGGCGGCGCTCCCGGCGCGCCTCGCCGGCACCGTCGGCATCGGCCACACGCGCTGGGCGACGCACGGCGAGCCGAGCGAGCGCAACGCCCACCCGCACACGTCGTACGACGGCCGCGTGCACGTGGTGCACAACGGCATCATCGACAACTTCCACGCGCTGCGCTCGCGCCTCACCGCCGACGGCGTCGAGCTCACGTCCGACACGGACACCGAGGTCGTCGCGCACCTCGTGGCGCGCGAGCTCGCCGGTCAGGACGGGAACGGGCTGGGCTTCGAGGACGCCGTGCGCGCCGCCGTCGCGCAGATCGACGGCACGTACGCCCTCGCGGTGACCGACGTGCAGAACCCGGACCGGATCGTCGTCGCGCGCAACGGCTCGCCGCTGCTGCTCGGCGTCGGCGACGGCGAGATGTTCGTGGCCTCGGACGCCGCGGCGATCGTGCGCCACACGAGCCAGGTCGTGCTGCTCGACGACGGCGACTTCGCCTCCGTGACGGCGGACGGGTTTCGCACCTTCACGAACGACGAGGAGCACACGGCGCGCGACGCCGTCACCATCGACCTCACCGTCGAGGAGCTGGAGCTGGGCGGCCACGCCCACTTCATGCACAAGGAGATCCACGAGCAGCCGGAGACGGTGGAGCGCATGCTGTCCGGCCGCCTCGACGACCGGTTCGGCACCGCCAAGCTGGACGGCCTCAACCTGGACCCGCGCGCGCTGCGCCGGTTCGCCCGCGTGAAGATCCTCGGCTGCGGCTCCGCGTACTACGTGGGCCAGCTCGGGGCGTCGATGATCGAGGACCTGGCCCGCATCCCGGCGGACGCCGAGCCCGCGAGCGAGTTCCGCTACCGCAACCCCATCATCGAGCCGACCACCCTGTACGTGGTGGTCAGCCAGTCCGGCGAGACCGCCGACACGCTGTTCGCGGTCCGCGAGGTGCAGCGCAAGGGCGGCACCGTCGTCGGGCTCGTCAACGCCGTCGGGTCGTCCATCGCCCGCGAGGTGGACGGCGGCATCTACCTGCACGCCGGCCCCGAGGTGGCGGTCGCGTCGACCAAGGCGCTCACCCACATGGGCGTCGGGTTCGCGCTGCTCGCGCTCGCGCTGGGCCGCGTGCGCGACCTGTCGTTCGCCGACGGCAAGCGCATCATCGCCGGGCTGCGGGCGATCCCGGAGCAGATCGCCCGCATCCTCAGCGACGAGGAGGAGCTCGCCGGTGCGGCGAAGGAGCTCTCCGAGGCGCCGAGCCTGTTCTTCATCGGCCGCGTGCGGGGCTACCCGGTGGCGCGCGAGGGCGCGCAGAAGTTCAAGGAGATCACCTACCGGCACGCCGAGGCGTACCCGACCAGCGAGCTCAAGCACGGCCCGCTCGCGCTCATCAGCCCGGAGCTGCCGACGGTCGCGATCATGCCCGCCGACGACCTGCTGGAGCGCAACATCACCGCCGCGCAGGAGATCCGCGCGCGCGGCGGCGCCGTCGTCGCGATCACGCACCCGGGCGTCGAGCTCGGCGATGCCGCCACCCGCCGCATCGAGGTGCCGCGCAACGAGGTGGAGCTGGACCCGATCCTGCTGACCATCCCCACCCAGCTGCTCGGCTACCACGCGGCCGTCGCCCTCGGCGAGGACGTGGACCGGCCGCGCAACCTCGCCAAGTCCGTCACCGTCGAGTGACGCCGGCGGCGGGGAGGTGCGGCAGGTGGCGGCTCAGCCGCCGACCTCGTCGAGGAGCTGCCGCACCCCCTCGCCGTCCATCAGCCCGATGACGTTGCCCGCCGGGTCGGTGAACCAGGCGCCGTCGCCGCCCTCCATGAAGCCGCGCGCGACGCCCTTCTCGTCCTGGTCGAAGCCCTCGTAGCGCTCGAGCGTGACGCCCTTCGCGACGAGGTCGTCCACCACCGGGTCCACGTCGTCCACCGCCAGGTGGAAGACGGTGAACGCCGCGGGCGCGTGGTCCTCCTTGGGGTACACGAACACGGGGGCGCCCGCGCCCAGGTGCACCACCAGTCCCATGCCCTCGTCCAGGGTCGTGACGCGGAGCCCGAGGGTGTCCGCGTAGAAGCCGTGTGCCGCGTCGAGGTCGTCCACCGAGAAGCTGGAGAACCCGCGCCGAGTCGTGACCATCGCCGTTCCACTCCCTTGTGACCGCCGGTCCCCGCGCGGGGGAGCCGTCACGAGGGTGCCGGACCCCTCCAGGATCCGTCCGTCGCCCCGGCCACGCCGCCGCCCGGACGACCGGGGGCGGGTGAACTTCGTCCGGCCGGTGGCGCTCACGCCGGATCGGGCTGGTCCTCGATCTGCACGGCCTTGAGCTCCGGGGTGAACGCGAACAGGGCGCCGTCCTTCGCGCCCACCCACCAGCCGTCGCACTGCAGCGTGGCGTCCTGCTCCTGGCCGGCGGTCCACCAGCTCGCCTTGAGGGTGGAGTCCGTGCGGTAGTCGTCGGCGGTGAGGGTGCCGCGCGCGGGCTTCGCGACGAGCGGGTGGTCGGCGTCGACGGACGTGCAGTCGGTCGGCAGGGACGTGACGTCGGCGTCCATCGTGAGGATCACCTCGTCGCCCGTGGTGCGGAAGACGCCGCGGACGCCGGAGGCGTCGTCGGGCACCCAGGAGGGCAGCCCCTCGTCGGCCTTGCCGTCCGCGCCGCTGTCGTACGCGAACGCCTTGGTGTGGCCGGAGCCGCGCTCGTTCAGGGCCTCCGTGATCGCGCCGCACGCCGTCGTAGTGACGGCGACGACGGAGGCGAGGGCCAGCACGCCGACGCCGCGGTAGCGGCGCACGGGCGACGTGGTGACGGCCGCGACGTCGGCGCGGGCGGGGCGGTGGGTGCTGTGGTGGTCGTGGTGGTTCTCGTGCTGCGTCATGTCCTCGACGCTACGAACGCGCAGGTGGCGCCGTCGTCGGCCCCGGAGCGGAACCTCGCGGGCGGCGCGTACGACCCGGGGAGGACGCCGGGCTCAGGGCCGGCTCAGGGGTCCACCGGAGGGATCACCCGAGGAACTCGCGCACCAGCGGCGTCGCGACCGCCTCGCCCTCGTGGAAGTACGCGTGCCGCAGGCCGGGCAGCACCTCGACGTGCGCGCCCGGGATCCGCTGCCCGAGCAGGTCCGCGTTCTCCGCGGGGGCGAGCGCGTCGTCCGCGCCGTGCAGCACGAGCGTGGGCGCCAGCACCCGCGGCAGGTGGTCCCACGCGTCGTGGCCGTCGCTGGCGCGCAGGTGGTCGCGCCGCGCCTGCGGCGTCATCGACGGGTCGCCCTCGACCGTGGTCGGCCCGGGGTGGGCGGCCAGCCAGCCGGGCGTGTACATGAGGTCGAGCAGGGCGCGCCGGGCCGCGCGGCGGTCGGGCTGCACCATGGCGCGGCGCACCTCGAGCGAGCGCTCGACGGCGTGCGCGCCGCCCGGCGTCGTGCAGCCCAGCACGAGCCGCCCGAGCCGGTGCGGGTGGTCGACGGCGAACCACTGCGCCACGCGGCCGCCCATCGAGGTGCCGTAGACGTCGGCGCGCTCGACGCGCAGGTCGTCGAGGACGGCGGCGACGTCGCCCGCGAGTCGCCGGGTGCCCAGCTCGCGGTCCGTCGGGCCGGACGCCCCCGTGCCACGCCAGTCCAGGGTGATGGTGCGGCGCCCGGCGCCGAGCCCGTCGCGCACCGGGTCCCACCAGCGGTGCGAGTTCGCCTGCCCCGCCAGCAGCACCAGCGGGGGACCGTCGCCCCGCACCTGGTAGGCGATCTCGGCGGAGTCGGCGGCGATCGCGTGCGGCATGCGACCACCCTAGGGACCGCGCCGCCCCAGGGACCACGACGGCCGCGCTGACTGACCGCGTGCCACCAGGCATAGGAGCCCGCAGCACCGCGGCCGGCACGTCGGCCGCACCGGACCGCGCCAGGGAGCATCGTGAAGACCTCGTCCGTTCGTCAGCGCCTCGGCGCCGTCCTCGTGGCGGGCGCCGTGTCGCTCGCCGCAGCCGTCGCGCCCGTCGTCGCGGCGCAGCCCGCGCACGCGGCGGGCGGCGTCGTCTCGCCCCTGCCGTCGCGGACCTACTCGCTCTCGTCGTACTACGGCCCCCGCTGCATGCCGGTCGCGGGGGCGTCGACGTGGCACCTCGGCCAGGACATGGGCGCCGCGCGCGGGGTGCGGGTCAACGCGATCGCGGACGGCGTCGTGCTGCGGGCCGGGGCGGTCCGCGGGTTCGGGCAGTGGGTCGTCGTGCGGCACACGATCGGCGGCCGCACCGTGTCCTCGCTGTACGCGCACGTGATCGACGGCGACCGGTACGTCCGCGCCGGGCAGAGGGTCAGGGCCGGGCAGCGGATCGCCGACGTCGGCTCCAGCGGCACGGCCACCGGCCCGCACCTGCACCTGGAGATGTTCTACGGCGCCTACGGCTCGGGCGCGACGAACACCGACCCGCTCGCGTACCTCAAGGGCCGCGGCCTCAACCTCGCGAACGGCGCGACCCGCGTGGCCGCCCGCAGCGTCCCGTCGTCGTGCACCTACTACGCCACCAGCGCCGTGAACCTGCGGACGGGGCCGTCCACCGGCAGCGCCGTGCGCGTCGTCGTGCCGCGGGCGGGGAAGCTCACCGCGAAGCCGGGCGCGAGCTCGGGCTCCTGGCGGAAGGTGACGTACGGGTCGCGCACCGGGTGGGTGTCGGCGTCCCTCGTCAGCCCGCGCCGGCCGGCGGGCGCTCCGGCGGTGTCGACGCCCCCCGCGGCCTCGCCGAAGGTGTCGTACGTGAAGGTCTCGTCGCTGAACCTGCGGTCGCGTGCCTCGACGTCGTCGGCCGTGCTGGCGCGGTTGGCGAAGGGCACGAAGGTGACGCACCTGGCGGGCGCGTCGAGGGGCTGGGTGAAGGTGAAGGCCGGCAGCCGCACGGGCTACGTCTCGACGGCGTACCTGTCGGCGAGCAAGCCCGCCACGGGCGGCAGCGCGGCGACGCCGGCGCCGTCGAAGGTGTCGTACGTGAAGGTCTCGTCGCTGAACCTGCGGTCGCGTGCCTCGACGTCGTCGGCCGTGCTGGCGCGGCTGGCGAAGGGGACGAAGGTGACGCACCTGGCGGGCGCGTCGAGGGGCTGGGTCAAGGTGAAGGCCGGCAGCCGCACGGGCTACGTCTCGACGGCCTACCTGTCGGCGTCCAGGCCCCGCTGACGCACACCGGGTAGGTTCGCGCCGTGAGACCCGAGCCCCGCGAGACCCTGACCCCCACGGCCGTGGCGGCCCTGCAGCGCCGCACGCTGACCGTCGTCGTGGCGAGCCAGGTGCTCGGCGGCGCGGGGCTGGCGGCGGGCGTCACGGTCGGGGCGCTGCTCGCGCAGGACATGCTCGGCACCGACCGCCTCGCCGGCGTGCCCACGATGCTGTTCACGCTCGGCTCCGCCCTGGCGGCGTTCCTCGTGGGCCGGGTCACGCAGCGCGCCGGCCGCCGCGTCGGGCTGGGGCTGGGCTTCGCCGCCGGCGGCCTGGGCGCGGTCGGGGTGGTCGCGGCCGCGGCGCTCGGCGCCGTCCCGCTGCTGCTCGTGTCGCTGTTCGTGTACGGGGCGGGCACGTCCACCAACCTGCAGGCCCGGTACGCCGGCACCGACCTCGCCGCCCCGGACCGGCGCGCGACGGCGGCCAGCGTCGCGATGGTGTCCACGACGCTCGGCGCCGTGGCCGGGCCGAACCTCGTGGAGCCGCTCGGCGGTCTCGCGACGTCGTTCGGGCTGCCCGCCCTCGCCGGCCCGTTCCTGCTCGCCGCGGTCGCGTTCCTCGCCGCCGGCGGCACGCTCTTCG
This sequence comes from Isoptericola sp. NPDC057391, assembly GCF_042668085.1. Lineage (NCBI taxonomy): Bacteria > Bacillati > Actinomycetota > Actinomycetes > Micrococcales > Promicromonosporaceae > Isoptericola > Isoptericola sp. NPDC057391. Next base: position 6,374 of record NZ_JBHVBO010000099.1, read on the forward strand.
CCTTCCTGCGGCCCGACCCGTTCCTCGTCGCGAAGGAGCTGTCGCGCGAGGACGACGCGCGTGCCGCGGCGGGCGGACCGGCGGGCGCGGCGTCGAAGGGGCGGGTGCCGTCCGGCGTCGTCGTCGGCGCCACCGTGATGGTGCTGACGCAGATCGCGATGGTCGCGATCATGACCATGACGCCGGTGCACATGCGCGGGCACGGCCACGACCTGGGCGACGTCGGCCTCGTCATCGGCATCCACGTGGCCGCGATGTTCCTGCCGTCGCTCGTCACCGGCGCGCTGGTCGACAGGGTCGGGCGGGTGCCGATGGCGGTCGCGTCGGGCGTGACGCTGCTGCTGGCGGGGGTCACGGGCGCCGTCGCGCCGGGCGACTCGACGGTCCTGCTCGTCCTGTCGCTCGCGCTGCTCGGGCTGGGGTGGAACTTCGGGCTCATCGCGGGCACGGCGCTCATCGTCGACGCGACGACGCCGGCCACGCGTGCCCGCACGCAGGGCACGGTCGACGTGCTCATCGCGCTCGCCGGCGCGGGCGGGGGAGCGATGTCCGGGGTCGTGATGGCGGGGTCGAGCTACGCGACCCTGGCGCTCGGCGGCGGCGTGCTGTCGCTGCTGCTGATCCCGGTGCTGTTCCTCACGCGCCGGTCGGCGCCGTCGCCGGCGTGAGCGGCGACGGGGCGAGCGACGTCAGGAGGTCGGCCACGCCGGCGACGGCGTCCGGCACCGCGCGGTAGTACGCCCAGCGGCCGCGCTGCTCGCGCTCGAGCAGGCCCGCCTCGACGAGGATCTTGAGGTGGTGGCTGACCGTCGGCTGCGCCAGGCCCACCGGCTCGGTGAGGTCGCAGACGCACGCCTCGTGGCCCTCGTGCGCGGTGACGATCGACAGGAGCTGCACGCGCGTCGGGTCGGCGAGCGCCTTGAACGTGCGGGCGAGGTCGCGCGCCGCGGCGACGTCCACCGGGGGAGGGGCCGTGCCGCAGCAACCGCCGTCGCTGGCCACGGGTGTGAGCGGCAGGTCGATCGTCGTCATGCCTCCATCTTGCCACGCATCGAAGAATATGGATACGTTGTCCCCGTCAGTCATCGAAGTTCATCGATACGAGCGGACCGACACGAAGGAGCACGAGATGGTCGAGACGGTGCGGGCCGAGCTGCCGGTGGTCGTGATCGGCGCGGGCCCGGTGGGGCTGGCGGCAGCGGCGCACCTGCTGGAGCGCGGCCTGGAGCCCCTGGTGCTGGAGGCCGGCGGGAGCGCCGGGGCGGCCGTCGCGTCGTGGGGGCACGTGCGCCTGTTCTCGCCGTGGCGGTACGACGTCGACGCCGCGGCGCGGCGCCTGCTCGAGCCGACGGGGTGGACGTCGCCCGACCCGGAGGCCCTGCCGACCGGTCGCGAGCTCGTCGAGGGCTACCTCGCCCCGCTGGCGGCGACCCCGCAGCTCGCGCCCCGGCTGCGCACCGGCACGCGCGTGGTCGCCGTCGCGCGGGACGGCGCGGACAAGACGCGGTCGCTCGGACGGGAGCGGCGCGGCTACCGCGTGCGCACCGTCGACGCCACGGGTCGCGTCACCGACGTCCTCGCCCGCGCGGTGGTCGACGCGTCGGGGACGTTCGGCACCTCGAACCCCCTCGGTGTCAGCGGCCTGCCCGCCGCCGGCGAGGCCGAGGCCGCGGCGTACGTCACCGGCCCGCTGCCCGACGTCCTGGGCGCCGACCGCGACCGCTTCGCGGGCCGGCACACGCTCGTCGTCGGCATGGGGCACTCGGCCGCGAACACGCTGCTGAGCCTGGTGGAGCTGGCCGAGTCCACGCCGGGCACCACGATCACCTGGGCAATCCGCGGCGGGTCCGCCCGGCGCCTGTTCGGCGGCGGCACCGACGACGAGCTCCCCGCGCGGGGGCTGCTGGGCACCCGGCTGCGCGAGGCCGTCGACGCCGGCCGCCTGCGCCTGCTGACGCGCGTCTCGATCGAGCAGCTCGTGCCGGTCGGTGACTCGGTCCAGGTGCTCGGCACGGCCAAGGACGAGCCGCTGGCCCTCGACGTGCACGCGATCGTCAATGCCACGGGTTTCCGCCCCGACCTCGGGATGCTGCGCGAGGTGCGGCTCGACCTCGACCCCGTCGTCGAGGCGCCGAGCGCGCTGGCGCCGCTGATCGACCCGAACCAGCACTCCTGCGGCACGGTGCCCCCGCACGGCGAGCAGGTGCTGAGCCACCCGGACGACGGCTTCTACCTCGTCGGCATGAAGTCCTACGGCCGCGCGCCGACGTTCCTGCTGGCCACCGGCTACGAGCAGGTGCGCTCCGTGGCGGCCGCGCTGGCGGGCGACCGGGCCGCGGCCGACGCCGTCCAGCTCGACCTGCCCGCCACCGGCGTCTGCTCCAGCGACCTGGCGCTGGCGGCCGACGGCGAGGCGTCCGGGTCGTGCTGCGGGACGGCGCCGAGCGAGCCACGGCTCGTCGAGCTCGCCGTGGGCGCCCCGGCGGGGGTCGGCTTCGCCACCGGCGTCGCCCACGGCCGCTCGGGCGACGACGAGAGCTGACCCACCGACCTTCCGGCAAGCGATCTCTCGCGTCATCCGACCGGATGACGCGAGAGATCGCTTGGTGGAAGAGGGTTCGGGATCGGGTCAGTGCGCGACGGGGTCGACGCCGAGGGAGGCGAGCAGCCCGAGCACGCGGCGCCGGATCTCGTCGCGGATGGGGCGCACGGCCTCGATGCCCTGGCCGGCGGGGTCGTCGAGCTCCCAGTCCTCGTAGCGCTTGCCGGGGAAGATCGGGCAGGCGTCGCCGCAGCCCATGGTGATGACGACGTCGGACGCCTGGACCGCCTCGGTGGTGAGCACCTTGGGCTGCTCGGCGGTGATGTCGATGCCTGCCTCGGCCATCGCCTCGACGGCGACGGGGTTGATCCGGTCGGCGGGCATGGAGCCGGCGGACCGCACCTCGACGGCGCCGCCCGACAGGGCGCGCAGGAAGCCCGCGGCCATCTGGGAGCGGCCGGCGTTGTGCACGCAGACGAACAGGGCGGACGGCCGGGCGCCGTCGTCGGGGAGAGCGGGCATGCCCTCATATTGATCGACGTCGATGCGCGACGCAAGGGGGCGGCGGGCGACGCTCAGGACTCCGGCTCGACCGGCCCGTCCTCGCCGACGACCATCTCGCCGCAGCTGGTCTCCTGCGCCGTGACGACCACCGGGTCGTCGGGTCCGGCGCCGGTGGCGACCGTCGCCTCGTCGCCGTTCGACCCGGCCAGCGCGCCGTCGTCCAGGTCCACGAACGTGCGCGTGACGGTGAAGGAGCTGCCGTCGGCCGACGTCGCGTTCAGGCCGGCGAGGCGCAGCGCGCCGTCGACCTCCGTGCAGCCGACGCCCGTGCCCTGGCCGGTGAAGCCCTTGTCGAACGTGTAGGGCGCGCCCGCGAGGTTCTGCGTCGAGGCGAGGTCGCAGTCGGCGGCGGAGAACAGCAGCACCTCGCGGCCGGTGTCGACGAGGGCGATCGGGGCCGTGTCGTCACCCGCCGCCACGACGTTCACGACGGCGGACGCGCGCTGCGGGCTCGCGGAGTCGATCGCGGCGGAGAACGTGGCACCGGACGCCGTCGTGATCCCGAACCGGCGTTCGGCGCCCCCGGTGAGCCACGCGGTGTCCGCCTCGCCGTCACCGTCCACGTCGACGACCTCGTGCGTGTCGGCGCCCTCCGGCGTGCCGTCGTCGGTCTCGGCGCAGCCGGCCGCACCCGTCGTCGTGGGCGAGGCGGAGGGGTCGGGGGAGGCGGAGGCGTCCTCCGTCGCGGTCGCGGTGGGCGACGGCGACGCGGCCGTCGCGCCGTCGCCACCGTCGTCCCGCACGACCAGCCAGACGACGACGGCGACCACCACGACGACGGCGAGCACGATCACGCGCCAGGTCCAGGGGCTGCGCGCGGGGGCCGGTCCGGGGGCAGGGGTGGGGGAGTCGCTCATGTTCCCCAGGCAAACACCGTCAGGCGGGGTCGTGCACGCCGTGGAGTCTTGCGTGCAGGCCGCGCACCTCGTCGGCGAGCTCCGGCGCGGGGCCGCGGGTGGGGGTGCGAGGCGCGACGTCGCCCACGGGCAGCGGCGTCACGGGGCCGGGGGCCACGCCCCACCCCTGCAGCCACGCGGTGAGCTGGGCGGTGCTCGTCGCGTAGACGATGGGGCCCAGACCCACCCAGGCGTGCGCCGCGCTGCACATCGCGCAGTGCTCGCCCGACGTGTACGCCGTGGCGCCCGCGCGTTCCTCGGGCGTGAGGTGCGCGGCCGCCCAGCGGGCGATCTCGAGCTCGGGGTGGCGGGTCTGGTCGCCGTCCTTCACGCGGTTGCGGTCCTCGAACACCACCGCGCCGGACGCGTCGACGAGCAGCGAGCCGAACGGCTCGTCGCCGTCGTCGAGCGCCTCGCGCGCGAGGTCCACGCACCGGCGCAGGTACGGCAGGTCGGCGTCGGTCACGGGCTCAGTTTGGTATCCCATGTTTCTATCCTCTCGCACTCTTCGGCCCGCCGGCCCTCCGTCAGGACCGGCGCCGGAGCGCCGGGTCGTCCTCGTTCGCCTCGAGCGCGGCGATGAGCGTGCGCGCGTCGTGCGGGCCGCGGTGGCGGACGCCGTCGAGGAAGAACGTGGGCGTGCCCCGGGCGCCGGACGCCGCGGCGCTCGCCTCGTCCGCGCGGACCCGGGCGTGCAGGGCCTCGTCCGTCATGTCGGCGTCGAAGCGCTCGAGGTCGAGGCCGATCGCCGACGCGTGCTCGCGCAGGTCCTCGGGCTCCAGCCGGGACTGGTGGGCGAACAGCTCGTCGTGCATCTCCCAGAACCTGCCCTGCCGGTGCGCGGCCTCGGCGGCGACGGCGGCCGCGTACGCGTGCGGGTGCACGTCCTCCAGCGGCAGGTGCCGCACGACGTACCGCACGCGGTCGCCGAAGTGCTCGCGCAGCTCGGCCCCCATCCCGGTGGCGCGGGCGCAGAACGGGCACTCGAAGTCGAGGTACTCGACGACGGTGTGCGCGGCGTCGACGTCGCCCTTCGCGTGGTCGCGCTCGGGGTCGACGGCGGGCGTCAGCGTGACCGGCAGGTCCGCGCTCGCCTCGCCGTACCGCACGCGGGCCACGGTGAAGATCGCCCACCCCAGCAGGGTGGACGCCACCATCGCGATGAGGATGCCGACGGTCGCGGCCTGCCCCGCGGGCGTGTCGTCGAACGCGAGGTCGACGACCAGCAGCGACACGGTGAAGCCGATGCCGGACAGGGCCGCGCCGCCGAGCACGCTGCCCGGGCCCACGCCGTCCGGCAGCCGGCCGAGCCCGGCGCGCACCGCGCCCCACGTGCCCAGCCCGATGCCCACGAGCTTGCCCACGACCAGCCCCGCCACGACGCCCCACGTGATCACCGACCCGAGCGCGGCGCCCAGCGCGCCACCGCGCAGGTCGATCCCCGCGTTGGCCAGCGCGAACAGCGGCACGACGACCAGCGACACGGGCCCGCGCAGCACGTCGTGCAGCCGGTGGTTGACCGAGATGGACCGGGCCAGCCCGACGCGGGCGTTGCGCGCCACGCTGGCGCTGGGCGACTGCCAGTAGTCGCGGAAGAGGCTCTTGGCCTGCAGCACGTCGTCGCGCCGGGTGGCCACCGCGGGCACCAGCAGGCCGGCGAGCATCCCCGCGATCGACGGGTGCACGCCCGCCTGCACGGTCGCGCCCCACAGGACCACGACGACGAGCACGTACGGGGAGCTGCGCCACTCCCGCATGCGGCCCAGCAGCCACAGCACGCCGAGCGCGGCGAGGGCCACCAGGAGCGGCGTGATCCGCACGTCCTCGGAGTAGACGACGCCGATGATCCCGACGGCGAGGAAGTCGTCCACCACGGACAGCGTGAGCAGGAAGACGCGCAGCTGGCTCGACATCGCGGGCCCGACCAGGGCGAGCACGCCCAGCAGGAAGGCCGTGTCCGTGCCGACGACGACGCCCCAGCCGTGCGGGTCGGCGTGCCCGGCGACGGCGAGGAAGACCAGCGCGGGGACGACGACGCCGAGCGTGCCCGCCACGAGCGGCACCAGGCGCTGGCTGCGCTGGCGCAGCGACCCGATCGCCAGCTCCTGGCGCACCTCGAGGCCGACGACGAAGAAGAACAGCACCATGAGGCCGTCGTTGACCCAGTGGTGCAGGTCCATGTCGAAGCGCAGGTCACCCACGTCGACGTGGATCGGCAGCTCCCACAGGTGCTCGTACCAGCCGGACAGCGGCGAGTTCGCCCACACCAGCGCCAGCAGCGTCACGCCCACGAGCAGCAGCGCCGCCCCCGACTCGGTGCGCAGCCGTTCGGCGAGCGCGCGTGCGGCCATGCGGGTGCCTCCCGTCCGACGTGGGTGCGGGTCCGCGAGGAGCCTATGACGACCCCGCGCCCCGGTCGCGGGGACCGGAACCGTGGCCCGCGGGGGAGGAACAGCGCTCAGGCGGTCCGTGTTCCCAGCCAGGGGGCCAGGACGTCCTCCCGGCCGAGCCAGCGCAGCCCGCCGTCCGCCACCTCGTCGGCCGTGGCCAGGGCCTCGCCGAAGGCGTCGAGGATGCGGTCGTGCACCTCGCGGGCGTCGCGCGGCTCGCCCGCGCCCACCACGAGGATGCGGGTGACGGGCGGGTGCCCGGCCGCGACCTCGTCCCACCTGCCGAGGTCCGCGACGCACAGGGCGCCGCCAGCGCCGTCCCAGAGGCACGCGGAGTCGGGCCGGTTCGGCACGTGGAAGACGCCGAGGCTGCGGACCGGGCCGGTGCCGAGGTCCTCGACGTGCGCGAGCAGGCGTTCGGGGTGGAAGGGCCGGTCGCTGCGCAGCAGCAGGCTCCAGCTCCGGTCGCGGGGATCCTTGGCGCGCCGGCGGGCGCCGCGCGCGTCGAGGGGGTGGGCGCGCCGCTCTGCCGCGGCGGGGGCGTGCGAGCGGGCGGCGAGCGCGACGGGGTCGAGGTCGTGCAGGCCGTCGACGCGGTGGCTGTCGACGGCGCGCAGCCGGTCGACGAGCCCGCCGCCCGTGGGCGAGTCGCCGGTCGTGACGACCACGTCCACCTGCTCGAGCTGCGCGGCCAGCGCCTCGCCGACGGTCCGCTGGTCGTCGTCGGTGAGCGCGAGCCCGCGCTCGTCGACCAGGCCGTCGCCGAGGAGGTCGGCCTCCAGGGCGTCGAGGTCGACGACGCCGACGGTCGCGGCGAACCGGAGGCCTCCGAGCGCCCCGCCCGCGTCGGCCTGCGCCGCCAGGGCCCGCGCCACGGGCAGCGGCTCCGCCGTGACCGGCAGCGCGAGCACGAGGTGGGTCCAGCGGCCGTCGTCGGCGAGGCGGGCGAGGGTCGGCACGGCGTCCTCGCGCACGCTGCACGACACGCACGCGTGCTCGAGCGCCACGGTCTCGTCCTCCAGGACGCCGGTCGCGTCGACGACGACGCGGCGCAGCGCGCCGTCGTCGGGCAGCAGGTCGTGGCGCACCACCACGACGTCCGGCGCGCCGAGCGTGAGGCTCGCGGCGGCGGCGTCGCGCAGCACGGGGTCGACGGCGACGAGCACGCTCAGCGCCGGTGCGGCGGGCGTGGTGGGCGCGTGCGGGCGGTCGGGAATCACGGGCACCTCCGGCGGGTTGGGGAAGACGGCACTTGAGAACGCTTCTCAAGTCTGTCACTGTAGCGCCTTGATGAGAACCGTTCTCACGACGGAGGTAACGATGTCCGCCCGCTGCCAGGTGCTCGGCACGGTCCCGGGGTTCGGCCACGCGATCTCGCACTCGCACGTGCGGACGAAGCGCCGCTGGGACCCCAACGTCCAGAAGAAGCGCTACTGGGTGCCCTCGCTCGGCCGCGCCGTCACGCTGCGGGTGAGCGCCCGGGGCATCAAGACCATCGACCGCGACGGCATCGACGTCGTGGTCGCCAGGATCCAGGCACGAGGAGAGAAGGTCTGATGGCCACCCGCACCGACCTGCGCCCGATCGTCAAGCTCCGCTCGACGGCGGGCACGGGCTTCACCTACGTCACCCGCAAGAACCGCCGCAACGACCCCGACCGCGTCGTGCTGCGCAAGTACGACCCCGTCGTGCGCCGGCACGTCGACTTCCGCGAGGAGCGCTGATGGCCAAGACGTCCAAGATCGCCGCCGACGCGCGTCGCCGTGAGGTCGTGGAGCGGTACGCCGCCCGGCGGGCCGAGCTCAAGCGCGTCGTCGCCTCGCCGTCGTCCACGGCCGAGGAGCGGGCCACGGCCGTCATGGAGCTGCAGCGCCAGCCCCGTGACGCGAGCCGCACCCGCCTGCGCCACCGCGACGTCGTCGACGGACGCCCCCGCGGCTACCTGCGCCGCTTCGGCCTGTCCCGCATCCGCCTGCGTCAGCTGGCGCTGCGGGGCGAGCTGCCCGGCGTCACCAAGTCCAGCTGGTGAGAGGAGACACCACCATGAAGCAGAGCATCCACCCCACCTACGGCCCCGTCGTCTTCCGCGACACCAGCGCCGGCACCGCGTTCCTCACGCGTTCCACGCTGGCGGGGGACGCCGCCTCCGGGCCGGGCCGACCTGCCCGCACGATCGAGTGGGAGGACGGGAACACCTATCCCGTGGTCGACGTCGAGATCTCGAGCGCCAGCCACCCGTTCTGGACCGGGGCCGCGCGCGTCGTCGACACCGCGGGCCGCGTCGAGAAGTTCCGTCGCCGCTACGGGCAGAGCGCCCGATGAAGGTCCGGGCCTCGCTGAGGTCGCTCAAGCAGCTGCCGGGCGCCAAGGTCGTCCGGCGCCGCGGCCGGACGTTCGTCATCAACAAGCAGAACCCCCGGTTCAAGGCCCGCCAGGGCTGAACCGGGCTCCCCGAGCCGACCGACCCCCGGGAGAGCGGCCGGCGGGGGCGGGCCCGCGGCGCGACGCGCCGCGGGCTTCGTCATGCCCGCTC